>DATFSG010000160.1:0-24847 GCA_035262765.1 Gaiellaceae bacterium
GAGCGTCGACTTGCCGGCGCCGTTCGGGCCGAGCACGCCGATCTTCGCTCCCGGCAGGAACGAGAGCGAGATGTTGGCCAACACCTGCCGGTCCGGGCCGAAGAACTTGTCGGCCCGGTACATCGTGTAGATGTATTCGCCGCTCATCGGCGGCGGACGATAACTAGTCCTGCGACTCGACCAGCGTCCGGAGGTAGTCCTCGAGCTTGTTCCAGCTGTCCTGCGGGCCGGCGGTCGAGGTCATGTGCGCACGGCCGGCAGCGTCGCGGAACCGCATCGTCGCTGTTAACGTCGTCACCCCGTCGTCCTCGCGAAGTTCCGTGGTCCTGTCGGCCCAGGCATCCGGCCATCCTTCGAACAGCCACGACGACACGGTCCGGGTCGGTGGCTCGACCTCCGAGTAGCTGCCGCGGAACACGCACTCGTCGCCGTCTGGGCCGACGATGACGATGCGCCAGCTGCCGCCAACGCGCAGGTCGATCGAGCACTCCGTCACCCGATCGTCGAACGGGGCGAACCAGTTGCGCACATGCTCGGGCTGCGTCAGGACGTCCCAGACGAGCTTGAGCGGTGCCTCGAACTTTCGGGTTGTGACGATCTCGAGCTCGCTTGGGAACTCGGCGACCGACGCGCCATGGCGGTTTGTCGTCACTGGGGATCTCCTTGTCGTTGGAGCTCTTTGAGGTAGTCGTCCATCCGGTCGAGGCGCGCGTTCAGCGCCTGCTCGTACTTCGCCAGCCACTCGTGGAACGGCTGCAGGCGCTCCGGCTCGACGCTGTAGAGCCGGCGTCTGCCGTCCGCTCGGGATCGCACGAGTCCGACCTCGCTCAGCACTCGCAGGTGCTTCGAGACCTGGGGCTGGGAGAGCGAGAGGTCGTCGACGATCGTCCCGACAGCCTTCTCGCCGCCGATGAGCACGTCGAGGATCGCGCGGCGGCGCGGCTCGGCGATCGCATTGAAGACGTCTGCTGTGGCGGCGGCGCGGGCCATTGCCGAGATCATATTCCTATATTGGAATATGTCAAGGAGTACGATCGCCGCGTGGCGGGTTGCTGCAAGCCGGAGGCGTACGAGCGGATGTTCGGAACGCGGCAGGCGAGGCTCGATGCTCGCCGTTATCGGAAGCGCGGGCTCGGCGGCACCTCGCGCAACCTCGTCGAGCTGGCCGGGGACGTGTCCGGCGAGACGGTGCTCGAGGTCGGCGGCGGCGTGGGCGCGATCGAGCTCGAGTTGCTGGCCGCCGGCGCGGAGCGCGCCACGAACGTCGAGCTGTCCGGCGAGTACGAGGAGGCGGCGGCGCAGCTCCTCGCCGAACGCGGCCTGGGCGACCAGGTCGACCGCCGCGTGGGCGACTTCGTCACCGAGCCTGTCGAGCCGCACGACGTCGTCGTCATGCACCGCGTCGTCTGCTGCTACCCCGACGTCGATCGGCTCATGGGCGTGGCGGCGGCGCACACTCGCCGGCGGCTGGTGCTGACGTATCCGCGCGAGCGGCCGTGGACGCGCGTCGGCTTCCGGGCGATCAATCTCTTCATGCGGATCTCGGGCTCGGACTTCCGCGCGTTCGTCCACCCGGTCGCGCGGATGAAGGCTGCGGCCGAGCGGGAAGGGCTGGCGCTCGAACGCCGTGAGAGCCAAGGCGCGATCTGGGAGAACGCCGCCTACGGGCGAGAGAGATCGCTCGCCTGAGGGGTTGAAACTCTCGAGTCGCAGTGCGATGGTCAAGACATGCGCCGCATCGCCCTGGCGGCTCTCGCATTCGCGGGAATGCTCGTCGCCGTCCCCTCTGCGCTCGCGTCCTGGCACACGCTCGGGACCGGCGTGGAGAACACGGTCATTCCGTCGATGATCGTGACCAAGGCGGGGACGGAGCTCGTTTCCTTCGAGTCTCCCGTCGCTGGGACGATCTCGGTCGCAAGGGCCGGCGGTGCTGCGCACACCGTCGTCACCGGCGACCCGATCGCCGGCCAGACGCAGCTCGTCCAGCTGCCGGACAGCTCGATCCAGCTCTACTTCCCGAACGGCTCCGGTGTCGCGCGTATGACGTCGACCAACGACGGCGTCAGCTGGACGGGGCCGATTCAGACGCAGTCGCATGACGTCGGCGGCGTGGTCGGCGCGACCGTCGGGCCCGATGGGACGCCGTACTTCGTCCAGAACGGAACGGGGTTCGTGAACGTCTTCGAAGGCGTGAACGGCGGGGTTGTGCGGAATGTCTTCGCGGACTGCTGCGGCTACGGCACTTCGATCGCCGTCGACAGCACGGGTGTCGTGCGCGTCGCCTTCTACTCGAACGCCCAGAACACCGGCAACTTCATCGTCGAGCAGCTCGATAGCAACCTCGTGCCTGGACAGACGTATGGCTTCGCACCGACCGCCCCACGCGACGACCGCATCCCGCTCGTCTCCGACTCGTCCGGCTTCACGTATATGGGCTGGGCTCCCGGGTACCCGGACGCGTCTTCATTCTCGGTCCAGCGCTTTCAGGGGTCGGCCACGCCGAAGACCGGGATGCAGAGCAAGGCGAAGTTCACCGGCGGCGATCCGCACATGGCGCTCTCGGTCGATCCGGCGAATCGGCTCTGGGCGGCCTGGACCGGACAGGGACGTGTCCACGTCACGCGCTCCAGGACCCACGCGGCGCACACCGGAGCGCAGGTCTCAACGAAGCTCAACGGCACCGCCTACGACATCTCTGCCGTGGGTCTGCCCGGGAGCGTGGGGGCGATCGACGTGATCGTCAACACCGGCTCGTCGCTCGTCGAGCAACAGCTCGAGCCGGGGCTCTCCGTGCGCGCGTTCCACAAGGTGAAGGTGACGAAGGTCGGCAAAAAGAAGAAGACGCTCGTGCTGCATTACGTCCAGGCGCTGGACGACCTCACTCCCGTGGCCGGGGCGACGTTCCAGATCGGCGGCCACACGTACCACGCGAACTCGAAGGGCACGGCACGTGTCCCAGCGGGCCAGGGCAAGGCTGCCGCTGCGGGGTACGTCGGCACCAGCTTCAAAACGCGCTGAGCGTCGGTGCTCGGGCCATGGGGCCCCGTTACCATCAGAGCATGGCCGTGTCAGCCGGAACCAAGCTCGACGCGCAGACTCTGCGCCGCGACTTCCCGATCTTCGAGCAGGAGATCCACGGCAAGCCGCTCGCCTTCCTCGACTCGGCAGCGAGCTCGCAGAAGCCGCGGCAGGTGCTCGACGCGATGACGGAGTTCTACGAGACCTCGTACGCGAACGTCCATCGCGGCGTCTACGTGCTGGCCGAGCGCGCGACCGAGGCGCTCGAGCACGCGCGCGATCGGGTGCGGGCGTTCCTCAACGCTCCCGAAGCGCGCGAGGTGATCTTCACCCGCAACGCAACCGAGGGGATCAACCTCGTCGCGTACGCCTGGGGCCTCTCGAACCTCGGCCCGGGCGACCTCGTCGTCGTGACCGAGCTGGAGCACCACTCGAACTTCGTCCCGTGGCAGTTCATCGCCAGCAAGACCGGCGCCGAGCTGCGGATGATCCCGCTCGACGACCAGGGAGAGCTCGACCTCTCCGTCCTCGACAGCGTCGCCGGCGACGGCCGGGTCAAGGTCGTCGCGACGAACCTGATCTCGAACTCGCTCGGCACGATCAACCCGGTCGCGAAGCTCGCGGAGTGGGCGCACGCGCAGGGCGCGATCTACCTCTGCGACGCCGCGCAGGGTGCGCCGCACACGAAGGTCGACGTGCAGGCGCTCGGCGTCGACTTCCTCGCGATCTCCGGCCACAAGATGTGCGGGCCGAGCGGCGCCAGCGCGCTCTGGGGACGCGCCGAGCTGCTGCAGGCGATGGATCCGTTCATGACCGGCGGCCACATGATCAACTCGGTGCGCCTTGAGAAGACGACGTGGGGTGAGCTGCCGCACAAGTTCGAGGCGGGCACGGCGCCGATGGCGGAGGCGGTCGGCCTCGGCGCGGCGATCGACTATCTCGAGTCGGTCGGTCTCGACGCGATCGAGGCGCACGAGCACGAGCTCGCCGCCTACGCGCTCGGCCGGCTCGCGGACGTGCCCGGGATCAAGCTCTACGGCCCGCCCGCCGAGCGCCGCGCTGGGATCGTCTCCTTCAACCTCGAGGACATCCACCCGCACGACGTGGCGCAGATCCTCGACCTGCAGGGCGTCGCGATCCGCGCCGGGCATCACTGCTGCCAGCCGCTGATGCAGAAGCTCGGCGTCGCGGCGACGAACCGGGCGAGCTTCTACCTCTACACGATTCCCGAGGAGATCGACCAGCTCGTCGACGGCCTCCACGCCGTCCGTAAGGTGTTTGCGTGAGCACGGATCCCGGACTCGAGAGCCTGTACCGCGAGGTCATCCTCGACCATTACAAGAACCCGCGCGGGCACGGGGTGATCGAGGACGCCGACGCCGAGGCGGAGGGTCAGAACCCGCTCTGCGGCGACGAGGTCTCCATCTTCGTCACGTTCGGCGAGGACGGCGAGACGATCGACGACGTGAAGTTCTCGGGCCGCGGCTGCGCGATCTCGCAGGCTGCCACGTCGATGCTGATGGAGATGACGAAGGGCCGGACGGCCGACGAGGTCGCCGCGCTCGACAAGGACGAGCTGCTCGCCGAGATCGGCGTCCCGCTCACTCCCGTGCGGCTCAAGTGCGCGATGCTCGGCCTCACGACGCTGAAGGTCGCGCTCCACAAGGCGAAGGGGACGCCGCTCCCCGACGGCCTCGCCGGCTTCGACGAGCTGGATCTGAGTTAGTGCCGGAGGTCGAGGTCGCCGCGGCGGCCGAGTTCCCGCCCGGATCGTCGAAGATCGTCCGCCAGGGGAGCCTGTTCGTCGGTGTCTACAACTGCGGCGGCGAGCTGTACGCGATCGAGGATCGCTGCTCGCACGACGACGGCCCGCTTTGCGAGGGCGACTGGGACGAGGAGCGCTGCTGCGTCGTCTGCCCGCGGCACGGGTCGCAGTTCGAGCTCTCGACCGGGCGGCCGATCTCGCTGCCGGCGACCGAGCCCGTCGCGACCTATCCGGTCACCGTCGTGGGCGGCACGATCGTCCTCGACTTGCCCGACTAGAAGCCGGGCGTCTGATTGAGGCGGTACTTCCGCCCCGCCCACCTGAACACGCCGTGCAGAACCTGCGGGTGGCTGCCGGTGATGCGAATGGCGACGGTCGCGCGCGTGCGGCTCCTGTTGATCGCGACCTTCACGAGCGTGAAGCGCTTGACCGAGATCGCCGAGCTCAGCAGTGCCACCTTGAGGACGCAGCTCTTCGGGCCGCCGAGCTTCCGCAACTCCTTCGGCGTCAAGTCGGAGCAGACGGCGCCGTAGCGCTTGTGCGTGAAGTCGCCGGCCAGCTTCTTCACGTCGGTCCTGAGAACGCGTCTGGCCTTCGCCGCCGACCGGGGAGCCCGACCGTGCTTGGCCGTGTGAGCCGCCGCCGGCGAGATGGCGGCCGCGAAACCGACGAGGACGACGGAGCAGATAAGCGCGCGCTTCACGGGCAGGCCTTGCATCGGCCCAGCGCGCAAGGCCCCGGTCACTCGATCAAGGTAGGCCAGTCGGACTTAGGGGGTGCCGCAGGCGAAGCTCGTGTACACAGCGACCTTCTGCGGGCTCCAGTTGTAGAACGCAACCGGCTTGTTCTTGCCGCCGACGTCTCGAATCGCAAGCAACGCGTGCGACGGCTTTTGTCCCGTCATCTTGACCTTGACCCGGAAGAGGACCCGAGCGGTCGTGTTGCACTGCTCGCTGTCATAGCCCGCGTGGCTCGGCGTCACCGTGGTGGGAGGGCTCGGGAGCCCCTTCGGCTTCAGCGGGATCTGCTGCTTCACCTTGCGGCACGCGGACTTGTCGATCTTCACGCCGTGCTTCACCGCTTCCACGCCCACCTGGTTCACGCTGGTCGTCGTGGTGCCGGACTTGATGACGTGCACGCCCGTGTTCAGGAACACCCCTCCGGGCTGCGTCTTGCCGTTGGTCGTGAGGGTGACGCCCGCGTAGAGGCTGACGAAGTGCTGGCTCTGGACGCGGCACGAGTAGGTGACGTCGAGCGCTGACGCAGGGAGGGTCGGAGCCGCGGAGCCCGCGTGAACGACCACGGCGCCCGCGCCGAGCACGGCTGCCAGCAGAGCCACGATCCAGATCCCCCGGCGACGACTCATCGCCAGACAGATTACCGCTCCCTACAGCTTCCTTCCAGACCCGAGTGGACTAGCGGGTACGCGCCTCGATCGTGCTCATCGGGATGAGCCGGAGGTACCCGTGCCCGCCGGCATTGAATTGCACGACCGCACCGGGGGAGTCGATCTGGGCGGCGACGCGACCCTGCACGTGCAGCAGGCGCGCCGTGCGGCTCGTGTTGACGTTCATCGCGAGGACGTTGCCGCCGGCGGCGACCACGGCGATCCCGTAGCGAAGGCTGACCGAGCGCGCGTTGGCCGGAACAGACCAGGAGTGAGTCTGTAGGCCGGTTTTTGCGCTGTAGACGTCGAGGTGCCCGCTCCCCAGCACGGCGACCGTGTCTCCGCGAAGCGCGATCGCCCGAGCCGGTCCCACCTGGAAGCTGCTGACCGGAGCGCCCTCATCGGTCAGCACCGTCAGCGTCCCGTTCCGGTAGAGCGTCGCGACCTGCTCGTCGTTGGCAGAGATCGCGGTGATCTGGGAAGCGGTTTGCGAGAGCACCTCGCTGTACCAGTGGTTCGATTCGGCGTCGACTACTGCCACGGTGCCACCTCTCAGCGCATAGGCCAGCACGCTTCCGTCCCCCGCGACGCCCGCGACGGTCGCGCCGGGATCCGGCCGCGCCACGATCCACTCCTGACAGCCGATCGTCGACGCTGCGAGGACCCGCGACTCGTTGCCGAAGCGCGTCGTCCAGACCAGACGGTCGCCGCCCATCGCGACACTCGTCACGCTGCCCCCGCCATGCGTCGAGCGGCACGTCGTCCCGGTCGGATGGGTCACGTGGGCGACGAAGTACCAGGGCGGGGTCCAGAACTTGACCATGTCGCAGCCGCGCGACGGCTCGTGGACGGCGAAGGCGACCCGTCGCCCGTCCATGCCGAACGCCGTGATCCTCCCCGGCGTCACGATCTGACGATCCGCGAGCGACAGCTGCCGGTAGACGGACGCGAGCGGCACGAACTTCAGCGTCACGCGGTTCGGAGAGGCGCGCAGATCCTTGAGCGAGAGGCCGTCCTGGTAGACGACGCCGTCACGGCCGATGATCGGCCGGTCGCCCGCGCGCGCGACTCCGAGCATCGCGATGCGGCCGTCCGAGATCCGCAACGCGTAGAGGGCGTCCCTGGTGGCCGCCGACAGGATGGCGACCTTGCCGTAGAGGACGACGCGCGCGGGCCGGTCGATCAGCGGCCAGGAGGCGATCCTGCGGCCCGTCGCCCGATTGATCACGTCGAGCCGGTCGGGCCTGTCGACGCCGTCGGGCGCGAGCCGGACCCGCACCAAACGGTTGCCTTGAGCGGCCGACAGGTGCTGTGCCGAGCCGCCGGTGTTCGAGGCTCCACAGGAGACGGACGCGGTGGCGTTCGCTGCGTACGCCCAGCGAGCAACGCCTGCGCACTTGCTGGTCTGGACCGAGGCGACGACCGTGCCCTGACCTGCGAACCGATAGCTCGTCACCTGGCCGGTCACGGCCAACGAGCGCGTACCCGGGAGATCCGGATGGCACGGCTGCACGTCGCCGGCGGTCGCGGCTGCAATCCCCACGGTGGCGAGAGCGGCGACCACGATGGTGCCCAGCCTGCGCATACGGCGCACCATGGCGGCGAGCCTACAACTCGGTTGGCCCGTTGTCTATGGCGGCGTACGCTCCTCCCGACATGTCGAACGAAGAGGTCGACTGGGGCGGCTGGCTGCGGCGCTGGGACGTGCAGCAGGAGGGATACGTCCCAGAGCGCGAAGCGCGGTTCACGGCGATGTTCGATGCCCTGGCGGAGCTGTTGCCGGCGTCGTTCGTCGCGTTGGATCTCGGGTGCGGGCCCGGGTCGCTGAGCCGGCGTCTGCTCGAGCGTTTTCCCGAAGCGCAAGCGATCGCCGTCGATCTCGATCCGGTGCTGCTCGCCATCGGACGCGGTGCCCTCGGAAGTGTGGACGGTCGCTTGCGCTGGGTCGCGGCTGATCTCGCGTCGCCCGACTGGCTCGAGGCACTGGGCACGACGACGCAAGTGGACGCGGTGCTCAGCACCACCGCGCTCCACTGGATCGAGCCCGAGCCGCTGATTCGGCTCTACGGCGACCTCGCCTCGCTGCTACGGCCCGGCGGGCTCTTGCTCAACGGCGATCACCTGGCTTTCGGCCCGGCGCTGCCGACGTTCGACCTCTTGAGCGAACGCGTTCTCGAACAACAGTGGACGGACGACGCCTTTGCCGCCCGCGGGATCGAGACCGCTGAGGAGTGGTGGGACTCGTTGACCTCGGAGCCTGCGTTCGGGCCGCTCCTGGCCGAGCGGAGAGCAGCGTTCGCTGGGAAACAGCGCCAGGATTCGCCGCCGGGATTCGACTTTCACACGGCGGCGATTCGCGCTGCCGGTTTCCAAGAGGTCGGGACCATCTGGCAGATGCTCTCCGACCGCGTGACGTTGGCAGTCCGCTGATGCGAGCGGTCGTCGGGGCGGCTGTCGTAATCGTCGCCGTCGGTGTTGCGACGCTCGTGTCGAGGCACTCGAGGCCCGCGCGCGTCGTCGAGTTCGTCGTCTCGGGCTCAGCGCCGAACGGCGTGGACATCAGATACGGCAACGACGCGTCCAACTATCGAGGACATCTGCCGCTGGACGTGACGAAGCCGCTCGAAGGGAGCGTCCTGTATTGGGTGATGGGCCAGCTCCGGGGCGGTGGTCGCATCACCTGCAAGGTGATCATCGGCGACACCGTCAGAACCGGCCACGCCGTCGGCGGCCACAACACCTGCACCGCTCAGTCCGCGAGCGATCCGCTCCGCGGCTGGAACTAGCTCAGGCCGCGGCCGGACGAGGACCGCGCTCCGCGGTCTCGGTCCGGTTTCGGCCGTTCGACTTCGCCTGGTACAGCGCCTGGTCGGCGGCGCCGAGCAGCTCCTCCACGCTGTCCTCCGGGAGCATCGTGGCGACGCCGCAGCTCGCACTCGTGCGCATGTCTCCGACCGCGTGGGCCTCGATCGTGCGGCGCAGCCGCTCGGCGAAGCGCTGCGCTCCCGGCAGGTCGGTCTCCGGGAGCACGACGACGAACTCCTCGCCGCCCCAGCGCGCGACCGTGTCGCCCTGGCGCGCGAGCGACGTGAGGAGGCGGCTGACCGCGCGCAGCATCACGTCGCCGGCGGCATGGCCGAAGGAGTCGTTGATGTCCTTGAAGTGGTCGAGGTCGAGCAGCACGACGGCGAGCTGGTGCTTGAAGCGCTCGGCGCGGGCGATCTCCGCGGCGAGGATCTCCTCGACGGCCCGCCGGTTCGCGAGCCCCGTGAGCGAGTCGATGCGCGCTTCGCTCGCCTGCTCCTCCGTCCAGCGGAACGCGCGCAGCAACGGGCGCGCGAGCACAAGGGTCAGCAGCATCAACGCCGCGAGCGCCAGCAGGCCGGCCTCGGCGACCCGGACGTACGCGGCGTTCTTCCGGTGCGAGACGGTCGAGTCGGGGACGAAGGCGCGAATGCCGACGCCCTCTGCGAGCGGCACCGTCGTCCCGTGGCTCGTCCCGGGAGGGGTGCCGGTGTGCGGAGCGACGTACGTGAGCTCGACGCCGGGAGCAGCGCTGGCGGCCAGCCGCTTGGGCAGCAGTGAGTTCATGGGCAGCAGCGCGATGACGGTGCCGATCTGGCGGCCGTGGCTGACGAGCTGGGCGCGAGCCGGGGCGGCGGGCTGGAACCGGTGTCCGTACGTCCGGCCGCCGACCTCGACCACGACGCCGTTACGACGGGCGAACCGCTCGAGGCTCTTCGCGTCGTGGCCGCGGAGCGCCGCCTGCAGCTGCGACGAGGCGGCGGCCGCGACCGCGTGCAGCTGGCGCCGGTCGAGAAGCCGAAAGAACCGCGCCTGCGCGGTCTGCGCCGCGGTGCGTGTTTCGAAGTCGACGTTGCGCGTGACGGTACGGACCTCGTCCCGGACGACCACGTACGAGACGGCCACGATGGGGAAGAGCGCGACCGCCGTCAGGGTGAGCATCAGGCGCAGACGGAGCCCGAGCCCCACCTGAGATGTGGGACGCGGCACGGCCTAGTGCTTGCCGTGGCCCCAGCCGTGCCCCTGACCGTGGCCTACTCCGTGACCCAAGCCGTGCCCGTGACCGTGACTCTCGCCGCTACGGCCGTGGCCGCTCGGCGTTGCGTCCTCCTTGCGTGCCTGTCCCGGTGGAACGTGGTGGTTGGGCTTGGCCGACTTGACAGGCTGCGACGGCTTCGCCTGGCCCGGCGGCACGTGGTTCTTCTCGTGCCCGAGCGCCAATCCATGCGGTGGTGCCGATGACTGCTCGCCGTGCGCGCCGAGTTGTCCATGCCCAGCCGACGTGACGGGCGGGGCGACCGGCGGGGCCGTCGAGGCAGTCTGCGGCGGCTGCTGCGCGGCCGAATGCTTTCCGCTCGATGCGGAGGTCCGCGGACCAGAGCTGGTGCTAGCGACTACGCCGGTCGCGGCGCCGCTCGCAGCTGGAGTGGCGGTCTTCGTGGGCGTGGTCGACCGCTGATGGCTCGGCTTGACGGGCGTTGGCGCCGAGACGACTACTTTCTGCGGCGGCGGCGGAGGAGAGGAGGAGCTGGAGCCGAGCGACGGCAGGTGGACCGTGCCCGCGTCGAGGAGCAGGGCCATCGCGCCCGCGCCCAGCAGCACCGCCGCAAGCGGCACAGCCCCTCGCCGGGCGACTTCCCAGACTCCGCGCCAGTTACCTTCGTTGGCCGACACCGGCCCCTTCCCCTTTCCCCCCGTTGTGCGCACTCGACCTTAGCCAGAGATACAAGACTCCGGATCGGACATCAACCCGGGTACGGAGTCGACGTTCGCTGTTTCCGGGGAATACTTCCCAAGTGGTTGACGCGCGAATCCGCTGCTGGCCGACGAGCGACCCGCTGTACATCGAGTACCACGACGAGGAGTGGGGTCGGCCGGTGCGCGACGAGCGCGGCCTTTACGAGCGGCTATGCCTCGAGGGGTTCCAGTCCGGCCTCGCCTGGATCACGGTGCTCCGCAAGCGCGACGCGTTCCGCCTGGGGTTCGCCGGCTTCGATCCGGAGACGGTCGCCCGCTTCGGCGACCGCGACGTCGAGCGGTTGCTCGGCGATGCGGGGATCATCCGGCACCGCGGCAAGATCGAGGCGGCGATCGCCAACGCGCGCGCGACGCTCGCGCTGCGCGAGACCGGCACGCCGCTCGACGAGCTGATGTGGGAGTACCGCGACCGCGAGGACGGGAAGGAGCTGTCGCGCCGGCTGAAGGCAGCCGGCTTCAAGTTCGTCGGCCCGACGACCGTCTACTCGTCCATGGAGGCCTGCGGCATCGTCAACAACCATCGCGCCGACTGCTGGGTGCGTGACGCGGTCGAGGCCGAGCGGACAGCGGTCTAGCTCTCGAGGATCTTCTTCAGCCGCTCGAAGTCCTTGCGGAACTGCTTCTCGGCGCCGCGCGCGAGGAGGCCCGCCGCGAAGCCCGGTACGTCGCCGTCGGCGGTGACCGTCAGGCGCGTCCCGCTGTCCGCCGGCTCGAGCTCGTGTCGGACCGTCAGTCGCAACGGGCCGTCGAGCGTCCGCAGGCTGAACAAACGCGGCTCGTCCTGCTCGACGATCTCGAGCGTCGTGTCGATTTCCTTGCCGAACAGCGAGCGGGACTCCTCGATCCGCCCGTCATGTTGCGTGGCGCTCTTCACGCCCGCCTGCCAGTCCGGCAGGTTCGAGACGTCGGTCAGATAGGAGTAGACGTCCTCCGGCGTCCGCGCGATCTCGATGGTCAGCTCAGCGCGCACCTGACCACGATAGTTTCCGAGCCATGCTCGACGACCGCGTTCGCGCCGTGCTCGACCGCCTCGAGAGCGAGGACGCCTCCGAGCGGGAGCGCGGCCTTCCTCCCGAGCAGCGCGCGCGCCAGGTCGAGCCGACAACGGGCCGCTTCCTCTTCTCGCTCGTCGCGCCGCAGACCGACTGCGAGGTGCTCGAGCTCGGCGGCTCGCGCGGCTACTCGTCGATCTGGCTCGCCGCGGGGGTCCGCTACCTCGGCGGGCACGTCCTGTCGCTCGAGCACGACCCGGCGAAGGTCGACGCCTGGCGCCGCAACGTCGAGGAAGCCGGCCTCGAGGAGTGGGCGGAATTGCGCGAGGGCGACGCCTTCGAGCAGCTGCCTTTGATCGACGACGTCTTCGATGTCATCTTCCTCGACGCCGAGAAGGGCGACTACGAGAAGCTGTTCGAGCTCGCGCGCGAGAAGCTCGAGCCCGGCGGCCTCGTTGTCGCGGACAACGTCCTCTCGCATCCTGACCCGCTCGCGCAGTACTCCGCCGCGCGGCAGGCCGACTCCACTCTCCTCAGCGTCACGGTCCCCCTCGACCGCGGGCTCGAGCTCAGCGTCGTCTTGCGTTAGCCGCGCCTTCGGCTATCGTGCGCGTACCGCGGAAAGGAGGTGGTCCGGCAGTGATTTCAGACAGTACGGGCAGTGGAGGTACCAGCGGGTAGGGGTGCCGTCCCCGGGACCTACGGGGAACCGCCTAGCCAGCGTGGGGGACATCGCGTTCCGCGCCGCCCGGCTTACTACCGAGCCGGAGCAGGAAAGCGCCTCTACCACTGCGCGCTGGTAACCGTGACTGAGGGGCCGCGAAAGCGGCCCCTCGTCTTTGCTCAGGCAGCGACTCGCTCGGGAACCGCGACGGCTTCCGAGGCGAGAGTGGTCAGGTGCAGCCGGAGCTGTTCGAAGACTTCTCCGTCGACGAGCCGGCCTTCGTTGTCGAAGCGCTCCTGCGCGCGGCCGACCGGGATCTCCGTCCCGACGACGCGAGCGCCGGCGATGCCGAGGATCCGCTTCAGGTCCTGCTGGGCCCAGAGGGCCCCGAACTGGCCGGTGCTGGCACCGACGACAGCGACGGGCTTGTTCCGCAGCACGGCTTCGAGGCGCGGGCGCGAGGCCCAGTCGATCGCGTTCTTCAGTCCGCCGGGGACGGAGCCGTTGTACTCGGGCGTCGCGAGGAGAATCGCGTCGGCAGCCGCCCAGTCCTTGCGCAGGCGGTGCACCGAGTCGGGCGCGTCGGCCTCGAGGCTCTCGTCGTAGAGCGGCAGCTCGCCGATCCCGTCCCAGAGCTCGAGCTCGACGCCGTCGGGCGCGGCTTCGAGCGCCGCCCGCAGGAGGCTCGTGTTGAACGAGCCCTCCCGCAGGCTGCCGGAGATGGCGAGGATCCGCATCGTCAGCCTTCCTGCCTCACGAGTGCGAGGTCGGCCTTGATGGTGACGTCGTCGCCGAGGTAGTTGCCGCCGCCCTGGTTGGGCGCGTTCCAACTGACACCGAACGCGTTGCGGTCGACGGTCGTCTCGAGCTTGATGCCGACCCGCTCGCGGCCGAACGGATCGACGTTCGCCTCCGAGACGGAGGCCGAGATGGCGACCGGGCGGGTGACGCCCTTGATCGTCAGCTCGCCGTGCTCGAGATCGCTCGTCCGGAAGGAGATCTCCGGGTAGCGCTCGGCGTCGAAGAAGTCGGGAGTCTGGAGATGGCCGCTCAGCTGCTCGTCCTTCACGTCGACGCTGGCGACCTGCGCGGAGCCTTCGAGGACGCCGTCCTGCAGACTCGCCGCGTACTGGTTGAAGCCGCCGCGGAAGATGTTCGTGCCGGCGTATGCGACCTCGAACGAGACGTGGGAGTGAACCGGGTCGGCGCTCCAGGTGCCGGCCGGCGTGGTCTTGGTTGTGGTTTCCAGGGTGCTCATCTGAGAAAGTGCCTCCTTTGGGCGATTGAGCTATACTTGAGTTCGCAAGCAACTATAGCGAGAGAAGATTGTCTAGTCAAATATTGACCACACAAGTAATTTCGGACGACGTCACGCAGGTCGCGTGGATCCGGTTCCTGCGCGCGCATGCGGCGCTGACGCGGGAGCTCTCGGCGCGGCTCGAGGCCGACCACGGGCTCACGATGAGCGACTTCGACGTGCTCATCCAGCTCTACCACGCGGACGGTCACGCGATGCGGCGGGTCGACATCGCCCGCTCGGTTCTGCTCACGGCCTCGGGCATCACGCGGCTGCTCGACGGGCTCGAGCGCTGCGGCCTCGTGGCGAAGAAGTCCTGCGAGACCGACGCGCGCGTCAGCTATGCAGTGCTGACTGACGAGGGCCTGCGCAAGGTGAAGGAGGCCCGGAGGTCGCACCACGCCGACATCGACGAGCTGTTCGGGGCGCAGCTCGAGCCGAAGGAGCGCGAGCTGCTCGCCGAGCTGCTCGCCCGGTTCCCGCTCGCGCACACGTCGGAGGCCTGCTCGGCTTGAGCTACGCGTTCTCCTCCCTCGACGAGCTGGGCGATGGGCCCGGCTTCCGCAAGATCCGGGCCGCGCTCGGTGTGACGGCTTTCGGGATCAACGGGATCGTGATGCCGCCCGGGCACGACGGCTTCCTCCACTTCCACGACACCCAGGACGAGCTCTACTTCGTCCACCGCGGGCAGGTCGAGGTGGAGGTCGAAGGCGAGCAGCGCGTCGTCGGCGAAGGCGGCCTCTTCCACGTCGAGGCGACGACGCCGCGCAAGGTCTCGAACCCGTTTGACGAGGACGCGGTGCTGCTCGCCATCGGCGGCAAGGACGGTTACGTCGAGCGCGACGGGCACATGGTCGACGAGGCGGACATCGCTCGCCGCGCCGGGTTCGGCAAAAACGCTTAGGCTCGGCCGCGGAATCCGACCAGGGGAGAGAGCGTGAGCTCAGGTTCGGCGCGAAACAGCCTGCTCGCAGCCGCCGCAGCAATCGGCGTTTTCGCGGCCGTTCTCCAGGTCGTGGCGACGAGCCTCGAGCTCTCCGAGTTCTTCAGGTTCCCCGGGCAGGCCACCTGGCTCAAGGTCGCCACCGGCTTGGAGGTTCTAGGCTGGGTCTTCGTCCTGGCCGCGTTCGCCGCGGCACTCGTCGGATTTCTTCTGTCCTCGCGCGGCTCCCTCGCAGTGTCGGCCGGAATGTTCGCCGGGTATGGCCTGTCAACTCTCGCCGCGGCCCTCATCGAGCTCGTCAAATCCTGGGGATTCTCCTTCCAGCCCTGGCAGTTCAAGGCTGACGGAATCGGCGAAACTGCGGCCGCGCTGAGCCTCGCCATCGCTGCCCTGGTCGTCTTGATCGGCGTCTTGTCGGCCCGGCCCGACGGGCTCCTTGGCTGGGGCAGTCTCGGGCTCGCGGGATACGCCGTCCTGTTGGCCACCGCCTACAGCTTCAACCTGGCCGGGTACCTCAACTTCGGTCCGGGGATCCCCCGTGAGATCAGCTGGGGCCTCGGACTGCGGGCGGGTGGCGAGTTTTTCGTGGCGGTCGCCGCAGTTGCCGCGGCTGTTGCGTTCTTCGGCTCGAGTGGTCGTCGCAAGCGCGGTGAGCCGTGGGTCGCGCGGCGGGAGGGCTCCCTCGGAATCGCCGCGATCGTGTTCGCCGTCGGCTTCCTTTTCGTCAGCGTCGGGTTGATGCTCTTCGCCTCGCAAATCACCGGCATCGGTCGCGAGGAGGCTGCGTATTGGCTCATGGCCGTCGGCCAGCTCTTCCTTGCTTTCGCAGCGGTCTGCGGAGCGATCGGCTTCTTCAGCTCGCGCAACGCAGCGAATCGGCGCGGCCGCTCAGAAGAGGGCGACGGTCCGGATCTCCCCGCGCTCCCCGATCCGGGGTAGGCGCTCCGGCACCTCGTCGAGCGAGATCGTGCTCGACACGAAGCGGGCCAGGTCGATGCGCCCGTCGAGAGCGGCCTGGGCGAGGAAGGGGAAATCCTCCCGCGGGATCGTGTCGCCGCCGTGCGTCGTCGTGAGCGTGATTCGCGGCCCGAAGAACTCGGTGTCGAGGTCGACCTTGAGCTTCGAGTTCGGCGGTACCAGGCCAACGATCGTCGCCCAGCCCGCGTAAGCGAGCATCCGGACGGTCTGGGCGAGCGCGGGCGGGCCGCCGCCCGCGAAGAAGGCGAACTCGACGCCGCGGCCGCCGGTCAGCTCGCGCACGGCCTCGACGGGATCGGCGGTCGAGGCGTCCACGACGTCGGTCGCTCCGAGAGCCAGCGCGTGCTCGAGCTTCTCGGGAGCGACGTCGACGGCGATGATCTGCCCCGCGTCTCGCAGCAGCGCGCCCTGGATGACGGAGAGCCCGACGCCGCCACAGCCGACCACGGCGACGGAGGCGCCTTCCCGCACCGGCGTCGCCCAGAGAGCGGCTCCCGCGCCGGTCGAGAAGCCGCACGCGAGCAGCGTCGCCTGCTCGATCGGCAGCTCCTCCGGGATCTTGACCGCGACCGCCTCGTGGACGACCGCGTGGTTGGCGAACGTGCCGCAGCGGAGCACGGGCGTCAGCAATGCGCCGTCCACGGCCCGGTGGAGCCGTCGCTTCGCGCGGAGCTGCGAGGAGCAGCGGCGCGGGTCGCCGCGTTTGCACTGCGGGCAATCGCCGCATGGCGCCCGCCACGCGATGACGACGCGGTCCCCGGGCGCGACCATGCTCACGTCGCTTCCGACCTCCTCGACGATCCCGGCGCCCTCGTGGCCGAGCAGGATCGGGAACCGCGAGCCCCAGCCCTTCGTCTCGACGATGTGGAGGTCGGAGTGGCAGAGCCCACAGGCCTGCACGCGGACGAGTACCTCGCGCGGCCCGGGCGGATCGACGGTCAGCTCCTCGACGGCCGGCGCCGCGTCGGGCTCCGCGTAGACGACGCCGCGCGTCAACTCGCTCGCCGCAGCTGGTCGTCGAGCGCCACAAGCGGCAGCTGGAAGGTCTCGACGGCGCTCGGGTCGGTGACCACGTTGTCGCCGAGCTCGAGCATCGTCAGCTGGTCGCGGGAGACGGGCGCGCCGGGGAGGCGCTCGGTCACCGACGCCTGCGCGCGCATCAGGCTGAAGGGGATGTGTACCGACGGCCGCCGGTTGCCGAGCACGCGCTTCAACCGCTCCCAGAACTCGTTCCAGCTCACCGCTTCGGGACCGCCGAGCTCGAAGGTCTGGTTCGTCCCCTTTAGCTCCGCGACTGCAAGCGCGTAGTACTGCGCGAGGTCCTCGACCCAGATCGGCTGCAGGCGCTGCCGGCCCGGGCCGATGATCGGCGTCACCGGCGCGAGGCGCGCCAGACGGATGAACGTTGGCAGCACCCCGCCGTCGCGGCCGAAGACGAAGCTCGGCCGGAGGATCACGTGGTCGAGCCCGGACTCCCGCACGGCCCGCTCCATCTGCCACTTCGAGCCGAAGTACGGGACGGCGTCCTTCGATCGCTCGTCGAGACCGAGCGCGCTCGCGAGCACGAACCGCCGCACTCCGGCCTCCTGCGCAGCCGCGACGACGTTCCGCGTGCCCTGCGTCATGACGCGCTCGAAGTCGTCGGGCTTGCCGCGGATGATCGCGACGAGGTGGACGACCGTGTCCACTCCGTCGCAGGCTGCGAGGACGGACGCGGGATCGGTCACGTCTCCGGTCGCCAGCTCGACGCCCCACGCGGCGAGCCGGGTCGCGCCGGCCGGCTTCCGCACCAGCGCCCGCACGTCCACTCCCCGCGCGCGCAGCGCGTGCACGACGTACGGGCCGATGAACCCGGTCCCGCCGGTGACGAGAACCGTCACGAATCCTCGAAGTTCTGCCAGTAGCGGCTCGCCGTCGGCCCGCGCTGGCCCTTGTACTTCGAGCCGATCGAGTCGGAGCCGTACGGGGTCGCGGCGGGCTCCGTCATCTGCATGAAGGAGATCTGCCCGATCTTCATCCCGGGGTAGATCGTGATCGGCAGGTTGGCGACGTTCGAGAGCTCGAGCGTGACGTGGCCGTCCCAGCCGGGGTCGATGAAGCCGGCGGTCGAGTGGATGAGGAGGCCGAGCCGCCCGAGGCTCGACTTGCCTTCGAGGCGGGCGACGAGATCGTCGGGCAGCCGGATGCGCTCGAGCGTCGAGCCCAGCACGAACTCGCCCGGATGGAGGACGAAGGGATGTTCCTCCTCGACCTCGACGAGTTCGGTCAGCTCCGCCTGTTCCACCTTGACGTCGATGAACGGGTATCGGTTGTTGTGGAAGACGCGAAACAGCCGGTCGACGCGCACGTCCACGCTGGACGGCTGCAGCAGCGCTTCGTCGTACGGGTCGATCTCGATCCTCCCCTCGGCGAGCAGGCGGGCGATCGTCGCGTCAGAGAGGACCATTGCGGCGATTCTTACCCGGATTCCCCGTCGGGCGGAGAGGCTAAGGTGACCTCGTGGCGGTCACACGCGCAATCCAGCTTCGCACCGAGATTCCCGGCCCGCGCTCGCGGGAGATCACAGAGCGCAAGGAGCGCGTCGTCGCCGATCCGCTCGGCCTCTATCTCCCGATCGTGATCGCGGAGGGCAGCGGCGCGATCGTGACCGACGTCGACGGCAACAGCTTCGTCGACTTCACGGGCGGCGTCGGCTGCCTCGCCGTGGGCCACGCCCACCCGCGCCTCGTCACGGCCGTGCAGGAGCAGGCCGCGCGCTTCTTCCACACCGACTTCACGATCGTCCCGTACGAGGTCTACGTCGAGTACGCCGAGCGGCTGACGGCCATTGCTCCGTTCTCCGGCCCTGTCAAGGCCGCGTTCTTCAACGCGGGCACCGAGGCCGTCGAGAACGCCGTCAAGTTCGCGCGCGGCTATACGCGCCGGCCGGCGGTAATCGGCTTCGAGGGCGGCTTCCACGGGCGCACGTTGCTCTCGCTCACGCTGACCTCGAAGACGCATCCGTACAAGGCGGGGCTCGGGCCGTTCGCGCCAGAGGTCTACCGTGTGCCGTTCCCGGACGAGTACCGCGGGATCACGGCGCGGGACTCACTCGACGCGATCGAGCGCGCGCTCTCGACGCAGGTCGCCGCGGAGACAGTCGCCGCGATCGTCGTCGAGCCGGTGCAGGGCGAAGGTGGCTTCATCCCCGCGCCGCAGGAGTTCCTCGAGGGGCTGCGCGCGATCTGCGAACGCGAGCGGATCCTGCTCGTCGTCGACGAGGTGCAGACCGGCTTCGGCCGCACCGGGCGGATGTTCGCCATCGAGCACTACGGCGTCGAGCCCGACCTGATGACGGTGGCGAAGTCCATTGCCGGCGGCCTGCCGCTGTCCGGCGTCCTCGGCAAGGCGGAGATCATGGACTCGCTCTGGGACAACGCCGTCGGCGGTACCTACGTCGGCAATCCCGTCGCGCTCGCCGCCGCGGTGGCCGTCCTCGACGTGTTCGAGGAGGAGGGGCTGCTCGAGCGGGCGCAGCAGATCGGTGAGACCGTCCGGGCTCGCATGCTCGCCTGGCAGGAGCGGTTCGCGGCGATCGGCGACGTTCGCGGCATCGGCCCGATGCTGGCCGTCGAGTACGTCGAGGACCGCGAGACGAAGGAGCCCGCGCCGGGCATCGCCTCGCGCGTCGCTCAGGAGGCCGCCGCCAGAGGGCTGCTGCTCCTGCAGGCCGGCGTCCACTCGAACTGCAACCGCGTCCTCTGTCCCCTCGTCATCACCGACGCCGAGCTCGAGGAAGCGCTCGCGGCGTGGGAGGAGGCGCTCGAAGCGGTCCTTGCGTAGCCGCGCCCGCTGCTCAGGCGTTCTAGCGGTGTGCCGGGACCGAGGTCGACAACCCTTGCCGTGTCGCGGCGGCCCCCGCAGCCGGGCGAACTGATCGCCGATCGCTACGAGCTCCAGGAGCTCGCGGGCACCGGCGGCATGTCGAGCGTGTTCCGCGCGCACGACCTCCAGCTCGAGCGGGAGGTCGCGATCAAGATCCTCCACCCGCACTACGCCGACGACCCCGAGTACCTCGAGCGCTTCCGGCGCGAGGCCCGCGCGGTCGCGCGGCTCTCGCACCCGAACATCGTCACCGTCATCGACCGCGGGGACGACGACGGCCGGCAGTACATCGTCTTCGAGCACGTCGACGGCGAGAACCTCAAGGAGCTCGCCGTGCGGTCGGGGAGGCTGCCCGTGCGGCAGGCGCTCGAGCTCGCGCTCGCCGTCGCCGACGGGCTCGCCTTCGCGCACGAGCACGGGCTTGTGCACCGGGACGTCAAGCCGCAGAACGTCCTGCTCAGCAACGAGGGCGAGGTCAAGGTGACGGACTTCGGCATCGCGCGCTCGCTGCACGTGGAGCACGGCGTGACGCAGACCGGCACCGTGCTCGGCACCGGCGAGTACCTCGCGCCCGAGCAGGCGAGCGGCAAGGCGATCTCGCCCGCGACCGACGTCTACTCGCTCGGCGTCGTGCTCTGGGAGCTGCTGGCGGGCGATGTCCCGTTCACCGGCGACAACTTCGTGGCGGTCGCGCTGCGCCACGTGAACGAGCTGCCGCCGCACCTGCGCGAACGGCGACCGGACGTCTCGTCGCGGCTCGACGCCGCGGTCGAGCGCGCGCTGGCCAAGGATCCCGCGCGCCGCTTCCCGTCCATGAAGGCGTTCGCCAAGGAGTTGCGTGCCTGTCTCGCCGAGCCGGAGGGCGCGGTCGCGCCCGCTCCGGACGATGCGGCGTTGACGATGGTCACGCGCCCGGCACCCCCTCCGTCTGTCGTGCCGCGCCGTGCGAAGCAGCGCTCGCGCCGCCGCCGGCCGTCGGCCTGGGTCTTGCTTGTGCTTGCCATCGCCGGCGCAGCTTTCGCGGCGGTCCTGCTCCTCGGCGGCGCGGGCCACCACGGCGGCACGACGGGTGGCGCCCCGCCCGGCACCGCGGTGCAGCTGCACGGCGTTAGCGGCTACGACCCCGAGGGCGACGGCCAGGAGCACGACGAGCTCGCCAGTCTGGCCACCGACGGCAGCACGGCGACCTCATGGACGACGGAGGACTACAACGGCCCGGACTTTGGCGGGCTCAAGACCGGCGTCGGGCTGGTCGTCGCTGCGGGCGGGCCGGTCAAGCTGGCGCACCTGACGGTCACGACGCCGACGCCCGGCTTCACCGCCGAGATCCAATCCGGCGACTCTCCGACGGGCGGATTCGCCGTCGACTCAATCCCGCAGACGGTCAACGGGACGACGACCTTCGACCTCGACGGCAAGACGGCGACCTACTACCTCATCTGGATCACGAAGCCGCCCGTGGATCGCGTCGCGATCTCGGAGGTCACGGGGACGAGCTAGTACACGAGCTTCGAGCGGCGCTCGTGCCGCTCGAGCGCGAGCTCGATCAGCCGGTCCAGCGCCTCCGCGTAGCTGAGGCCCGAGGCCTCGAACAGCCGCGCCCAGACGCTCGTGGCGGTGAAGCCCGGCATCGTGTTGAGCTCGTTGAGCATCACCTCGCCGTCGGACGCGCGCACGAAGAAGTCGACGCGCGCCAGTCCCTCGCACTCGCTCGCGACGAACGACTCGACGGCGCGAAGCTGTAGCAGCTCGACCGTCTCCGGCGACAAGTCGGGCGGCGGAATGACGAGATCCATCCCACCCTCGTCGTACTTCGAGGCGAAGTCGTACCACTCGTGTTCGAGCGTGTCGATCTGGCCGGGCAGCGAGGCGACCGGCAGCGGGACGCGGTTGCCGAGCACGCCGACCTCGACCTCGGTTCCGTCGACGAACTCCTCGACCAACACCTTCTCGTCGTGGCGGAAGGCGAGCTCGACCGCCGGCCCGAGCTCGTCCTCGCTGTGCACCTTCGAGATTCCGACCGAGGAGCCGAGCCGCGCGGGCTTGACGAACACCGGGTAGCCGAACGGGTTCTCGACCGCGTCGCCGAGCCGGATCGCGTGGTGCGCGGCCACCGGGATGCCGCTGTCGCGCATGACCTTCTTGAACAGGTCCTTGTCCATCGCGAGCGCCGAGGCCGCGACGCCGGCGCCGACGTAGGGGATGTCCGCGAGCTCGAGCAGCCCCTGCACGGTGCCGTCCTCGCCGAACGGGCCGTGCAGGAGCGGCAGGACGACGTCCACCGCGCCGAGCGTCTCGAGCGGGCCACCCTCATAAGGAACTGGCAACGTCTCGGCCGTCGTCTTGCCCGTGCCGAGCTCCCAGCGCCCGTTGCGGCCGATCGCGACTTCGGCGACCTCGTACCGCTCCGGGTCGAGAGCCGCGGCGACCGATCGCGCCGACGCGAGAGAGATGTCGTGCTCGCTCGAGCGGCCGCCGGCGAGGATGGCCACCCGGACGCGGCGGGCTGAGCTCACGGGGTCGTGGTCGTGGTCGGCGGCGGCGGCCCCGGCGCCTGGCCGATCACGATCGTCACGATCGAGTTCTTCGTCGCCTGGGTCCCGCCGTCGGGGTTCTGTCTCTGGACGATGTTGTCCTGGCTCGGGTCGGTCTGCGTGTACTGCTCGTTGACCTGGAAGCCGGCGGCCTCGAGCTGGCTCACCGCCTCCTGTGAGGTTTGGCCGACGACGGTCGGCACCGTGACCTGCGGCGGGCCGTTCGAGACCTTGAGATTCACGGTCGTGCCCTTCGCTTCGGTCGAGTTCGGCACCGGGGTCTGGGAGACAACCTGGCCCGCCGGGGCGTTGCTGTCGACATACGACGGATTCGGGTTGAACCCGGCCGCCCGGACCTTCGCCTCCGCATCCTGGATATTGAGGCCCACCACGCCGGGCACCGTCCCCTGCGCCGGCCCGCTCATGACGTTGACGCGAATCGTCGTTCCCACCGGCACCGACTTGCCCGACGGCGGGTCGGTCGCCGTGACCTGCCCCTTCGTGTTGCCGGGGACGAGGTGCTCCACCGGGTTCAGTCCCTGGTTGTGGAGGGTCTGCTGCGCCACGCTCCATTGCTGGCCCTTGACGTCGGCGACGCTCACCTTCTTCGGCCCGGTCGAGACCGTCAGGTTGATCGTGCTGCCCTTGTCGACCTTCGTGCCGGCTGCCGGATCCTGCTTGAACACCTTCCCCGACGGCACAGAGGCGTTGGGGATCCTGCTCGAGTGCGCGTGGAGGCCTGCGGCCGTGATCTGCTGCTCGGCCACTGCCTGCGTTTCGCCCACATAGCGGTTGACCGACACCTGCGGCGTGCTCGACAGCTCGTTCCAGACGAAGAAGCCGGCGATTACGGCCGCGATGACGAAGCCGATCGCGACGAGCCACGGCCACAGCGGCCGCTCCGGCCCACCGCCTTCCTGGAGCTCCTCCTCGTCCACGACCCTCGTCGGCGGCGGAGCCGCTGCGGCGGGAGGCGGCGCGATCATGGTCGCGGCCGTTGCCGACGTCACCGCGGCCGCGGTGGTCGGCCGGCTCATCACCTGCGTCGCCGTGTCCACCGTGGCCGCCGCCACGCGGGCGCCGCGCGCCACGCGCTCGAGATCGGCCTCCATCTCGTCGGCGCTCTGGTAGCGGTCGTCGGGATTCTTGGCGAGCGCCCTCATCACGACCATGTCGAGCTCGCGCGGGACGTCGGGTCGCAGGCTCGACGGCGGCTTCGGCGTGGTGGAGAGGTGCTTCATCGCGATCTCGACCGGCGTCTCGCCGTCGAACGGCGTCTTGCCGGTCAGGAGCTCGTAGAGGACGACACCGAGCGAGTAGAGATCGGAGCGCGGATCGACCTCGCCGCCCTTGGCCTGCTCGGGCGAGAGGTACTGCGCCGTCCCGACGATCGAGCCCGTCTCGGTCATCTGGCTGGTGCCGGCGCGCGCGATCCCGAAGTCCGTCACCTTCACGCGTCCCTCGCCGTCGACGAGGACGTTGTGCGGCTTGATGTCGCGATGCACGATGCCGTGCCGGTGCGCGAAGCGCAGCGCCGAGAGGATCTGGCGCGCGTACTCGATCGCAACGTTGATCGGCGCGGCGCCGCGGCTGACGATCAGCTCCTTCAGCGTGCGGCCGTCGAGGAACTCCATCGCGATGTAGTAGGTGTCCTCGGCCTCGCCCCGGTCGTAGATCGAGACGATGTTCGGGTGATTCAGCGCGGCGGCGTTCTTCGCCTCGCGGCGGAACCGCTCGATGAACTGGTCGTCGTTCCCGTGGCGGCTGTTGAGGATCTTGATCGCGACGCGGCGACCGAGCTCCTGGTCCTCGGCGAGGTACACGTCGGCCATCCCGCCGGCCCCGAGCTTGCGCTGGATCCGGTAGCGCCCGTCGAACAGGGTGTCGATGAGAGAGTCGCTTACCGCCACGGCCGCCTAAAGGGTAGAGACATGTCCTGCCATGCAGGGGTTTTCGCTGGGCACGATCAGAGTCATCGTCAGTGGAGGAGTTTTTCGAGGATGGCCTTGGCGATCGGCGCGGAGACCGAGGCGCCGAAGCCGTTGGGCTGCTTCTCGACAACGACCGCGACGACGTAGCGGGGATTGTCCGCCGGGGCGAAGGCGACGAACCAGGCGTCGTACACGTTGCCGAGCCCGAGCTCCGCCGTACCCGTCTTGCCGGCGACCTTGAGACTCGAGGGGAAGATCCCCGCGGCCGTCCCGCCCTGGACGACGAGCTGCATCATCTGGTTCAGCTCGGCGGCCGTCTGCGGCTTGAGCACGCGGCCGAGGGGCTGGGGCTTGGTCCTCGAGACCGTCGAGCCGTCCGCGGCGACGATCTTCTGCACGAGGTACGGCCTGGGCTCGACCCCCTTGTCGGCGATCGTGGCGCCTACGAGCGCCATCTGCAGGGGCGTCGCGAGCAGTTTCCACTGCCCGAACGCGAGGCGGCCCGAGTCGATCTGGTTGTTGCTCGTGGGAGTGAAGAGGTGTCTCCCGTGCTTGTCGTACTTGTAGAGACCGGAAGCGGCGCTCTCGTTCGGCGGCGTCTCGATCGGCGGCAGCGAGTAGAAGCCGAACTTCTTGGCGTAGTCGAGGATCTTGAGGCCGCCGATGTGCATGCCGACCTTGCAGAAGACCGA
>DATFSG010000161.1:0-7870 GCA_035262765.1 Gaiellaceae bacterium
CGCGGGTCGAGGAAGCCGTAGAGGATGTCGGCGATCAGGTTGAAGACGACGACTGCGATGGCGGTGATCAGGAGGTAGGCCATGACTTCGTAGAGGTCGAGGGCGTTGAGGGCTTGGATGAACCAGAAGCCGATGCCGTCGAGGGAGAAGACGGTTTCGGTGACGATTGCGCCGCCGAGGAGGGCGCCGAAGTTGAGGGCGGCGACGGTGACGAGGGGGATCAGTGCGTTGCGGAAGACGTGGCGCATGATGACTCGCCATTCGGAGACGCCTTTGGCGCGGGCGGTGCGGACGTAGTCGCTGTTGATTACGTCGAGCATTGAGGCTCGCATGAAGCGGCTGTAGATGGCGAAGCTGATGATGCAGAGGGTCATGACGGGCAGTGCGAGGTGCTGCATGCGGTCCCAGGACCAGGCTGGTCCTCCGGGGAGGCTGTTGAGGCCGGAGGTGTAGAAGATCCGGATGTTCCAGTGCAGGTAGATGTCGGTGAACGCGATCTGCAGGAGCAGCGCGAGCCAGAAGGTCGGCATCGCGAAGCCGAGGAAGCTGATCGTCGTGAAGGTGTAGTCGAAGATCGAGTACTGGCGGATCGCCGAGTAGATGCCGACCGCGATGCCCAGGATGAGCGCCAGAGCGTCGGAGATGACGATGAACTGGAGGGTGTGGCCCATCGTGCGCTCGATCTGGGGCCAGATCGGCTGCAGCGTCACGAGCGACTTACCCAGCTTCTGCGTGAAGACGTCGTGAAGCCAGTAGAAGTAGCGCTCGACCACCGGCATGTTCAGGTGCTCCTGGATCCTCAAGTGCGCGAAGGTGCTTGGCGGGATCCGTGGGTTCCCCTTGAGGAGTGCGAGCGGGTCGCCGGCGTACGAAACGAATAGGAAGCTGAAGAAGGTCGAGAAAAACAGGACGGGGATGCTGTAGAGAATCCGCCTGACGATGTAGGTGAGCATCGCTTCTCTCTGACTGTCGACTAATGAAGTTGGGATCCGCGCCCGCCGGTGGCGAGCGCGGATCCCGATTTATTCACTTGCGGATCTTACTGCCCTTCGAGGGTTAGCCCCAGTGCCAGTCCTGCACGTTCCAGGTCGGGCCTTCCGACGTCGGGTTGTTCGACGTTGCTGCGCCCTTCAGGGCCTTCTTGTAGACCCAGATCTGCGGGCTCGCGTACAGCGGGATGATCGCGATGGCATTCGCGGTGTCCTTGGCGACGGTCTGGTACTGCGCCGTCCGCTGCTTGGCGTTGAAGTTGACGTCCGCCTTCTTGATCAGGGTGTCAACCTTCTTGTTGCAGTAGCGCTTGTAGTTCGAGCCGCCCAGGTTCTTCGGGGCGTTGTAGCACTGGTAGATGGCGTCGAATCCGGAGGGATCCGGGCCGCCGATCCAGGCGTACTCACCGAGATCGAAGTCGGTGTTCGGCAGCACCGTGCCGAAGAACGTCGCCGGATCGTGGATGGTGACATCGAGCTTGATGCCGATGGCCATCAGCTGCTGCTGGAAGATCTGGCTCGACTGAACACGCGACGCGCGGTTCGTCGTGTCGAAGCGGAACTCGGTCTTCTGACCACCGCAAGACCAGACCTTGTTGTTGTTGGCACTCGGCGACGCAGGACCGCCGGTGCAACCGTGCGACTTGAGCACCTTGATCGCGTTCTTCGGGTTGTAGTTGAACTTCTTGAAGTACGCGTACTTACCCGAGGCGTTGGTGCCGATCTCGTACTCCGGGTTGTTCAGCGGCTTGAGGCCGGGGGCGATCGCGCCGTACAGCGCCTTGATCAGCGACTGCCGGTTCATGCCCTCGGCGATGGCCTGCCGGACGAAGAGCTTCGCGAGCAGCGGGTTCCAGTGCGCGCGAACGTTCGCTGCCGGATTGACCTCGATGTCCCAGTGCTCCTGCGTGAAGCTCGGGACAGCGCTGTACGAGAGGTTCTTCTGATGCACGAGCGTCGACAGAGCGGACTCCGGGGACGGAGCGATCGCGTCAACCTCGCCACCACGCATCGCCTGGATCTCCGAGTTGGTGTCGGTGATGATCTTGAAGGCGATCTTGTTCAGCCCAGCCTTCTTGCCGTACCAGTGCGGGTTCTTGAGCAGAACCATGCCCTGGCCAGGCGTGTAGCTGGACATGTAGAACGGGCCGTTCGAGATCGGGTGCCCGTCGTTACCGCACACGCAGTTGTGCCAGTAATCGTTGAAATTCTGGCCCTTGAGCGCGAAGCCCGGGAAGATATACCCGAACAGGTCGCGGTAATCGGCGAACGCCTGACCCGGCTTCCAGTAGAAGGTCACGACCTTCTTGCCGGACGCCTTGGCGCGGGCGATGTTGGCATAGCCCGTGTTGGAGGCCAAGTTGTTGCCCGGCAGCATGATCTGGTTCCACGTGTAGATGTAGTCCGCGGCGGTGACCGGAACGGCCTTGTGGCCGACCCAGTACCAGTTCGCGTCCTTGCGAATCCAGATCTTGAGGTACTTCTTCGTCGCGACCACCTTCGACGCCATGTCGAGGTGGTAGTTGCCCTTCTGGTCGATCAGGTAGTTACCGCGGATGATCGGCGTGCCGGCGACGATGGCGGCGTAGTACGCGTTCTCGTCCGCATCGTCGAGGTTGAAGCCGGTCACCGTCTGCTCGAGGCCGAAGACCATGGTCTTCGAGGCCTGACGCGCGGCAGGAGTGCGCGGGACGTTGGCCCACGACTTAGCAAACGGGGCCGCATGCAGGTTCGAAGCGCTCGCGCTGGAGCCCGCCGACCGCATCGCGGCAGCGGAACCCGTGAGCCCGAGCACTGCAACAACCGCTGCAGCGAAGAACCAGACCCGTCTATGCATTGGATATACCCTCCGTTCGGTGCGCGCCGGGAGCCTCGACGGCGGCGCCAACTCGCTCCAACACTCGATTGAGCGTCCGTCACGTGCTTTAGACGACGGCGTGCGCCGTTAGTTAGATGGGCCTAAGAGAGCGGCTGCGCGACCGTCAGACGTGCCGGAAGCTGGCGCGCGACGCATTCAGAGAGATGGGCGAGTAGACGCCGTCTTCGAGCCTGACCAGGCGGCTCACCACGAAGTGCTGGCCTGTGGCGTAGATGTAGGCGCCGTGCGGCAATGCACCACCCTGGGATGCGTTCTGTCCAGGAGTGAAGAACATCGTCGCGACCACGGCTGCGGCCGAGGCGACGGCCACCGCCGAGCTCACCCGCCAGCTGCGCCGGAGCCGCGGGAGAATGAAGCGCTCCAGCGGAGTCTCGAGCTTGGCGTCGCGCATCTGCAGCGTGAACTCCCGCACCTCGTCCGCCCACGTCGTGCAGGCCGGGCAGACCCGGAGGTGGGTCTCGAGGCGGTCGAACTCCTGCTCCGTCAGCTCACCGTCGAGCTCAGCGGAGATGGATTCGCGCGCCGAAGCACAATCTGTAGCGGGAAAAGACACCTTTCTCCTCACCTGTTCTGACGGGAGGTTGTTAGGAAAGTTAGCCGAGGCCAGGTGTCAAAGTTGTAAACCAGTCGAGCGCCTCGGGGTTGGCGAGCGAGTCGCGGCTCGCAACCTCCTCGGCCGGCGCTCCCATCAGGATGCGCTTCACCGGCACCTCGAGGATCTTCCCCGACAGCGTGCGCGGGATCTCGGGAGCGGCGAGCACCGCGTCGGGCACGTGGCGCGGCGAGCAGTCCTCCCGGATCCGGCGGCGGATCTCCGCTTCGAGCCGCTCGTCGAGCGCCGCGCCCTCGCGCAGGACGACGAAGAGCGTCATGCGGCTGCCCTCCTCGTTCGGGACGTCGACGACGAGCGCGTCGAGGACTTCGTCGAGGCCGAGGACGCTGCGATAGAGCTCGCTGGTGCCCATCCGCACGCCGCCGCGGTTGATCGTCGCGTCGGAGCGGCCGGTGATGATCGCCGTGCCGCGCTCGGTGATCTCGATCCAGTCGCCGTGGCGCCAGATCCCGGGGAACGTGGCGAAGTAGCTCTCGCGGTAGCGCGACCCGTCCTCGTCGCCCCACAGATAAAGAGGCATCGAGGGCATCGGCTCGGTGATGACGAGCTCGCCGACCTCGCCCACGAGCGAGCGGCCGTCCTCGCTCCAGGCCTCGACCTTTGCGCCGAGCGCCCGCGCCTGCAGCTCGCCGCGGTAGACCGGGAGCGTGGGAACGCCGCCGACGAAAGCCGTGCAGACGTCGGTGCCGCCGGAGGTGGAGAAGAGCCACACGTCCTCCCCGAGCCGGTCGCGCACCCAGTCGAATCCCTCGGGAGCGAGCGGCGATCCGGTCGAGCCGACGCTGTCGAGCCGGGAGAGGTCGCGGCCGGCGCGCGGGTGTACGTCCGCCTTCTGGCAGGCGGCGATGTAGCCGGCACTTGTGCCAAAGCACGTGATGCCCGCCGCGTCGGCGAGATCCCACAGCGTCCCGAGATCGGGGTACGCGGGATTCCCGTCGAAGAGGACGATCGACGCCTCCGAGAGCAGACCGCCGACGAGGAAGTTCCACATCATCCAGCCGGTGGTCGTGAACCAGAACAGCCGGTCGCCTGCCCGCGCGTCGAGGTGGAGGCGAAGCTTCTTCAGGTGCTCAAGGAGGATCCCGCCCTGGCCGTGGACGATCGCCTTCGGCAGGCCGGTCGTGCCCGAGCTGTAGAGCACCCAGAGCGGGTGGTCGAACGGCAGCTGAGCGAACTCGAGGGCGGCGGGCGGGAGCTCCCACTCGCCGCCGGCCAGGTAGGGGAGAACGAGGGTCCGCCGCAGCGTCGGTAGCTCGCGCTCGAGTGCCGCGATCGTCTCGCTCCGGTCGAAGTCCTTGCCGCCGTAGCGGTAGCCGTCGACGGCGAGCAGCACCTTCGGCTCGATCTGGGCAAAGCGGTCGACGACGCTGCGGACGCCGAACTCGGGCGCGCAGCTCGACCAGGTGGCGCCGATGCTCGCGCAGCCGAGGAAGGCGGCGATCGTCTCCGGGATGTTCGGGAGGTAGGCGGCGACCCGGTCGCCTGGCTCCACGCCTGCTTCGCGCAGCGCGCCCGCGACGGCGCCGGCGCGCGCCGTCAGCTCGCCCCACGTCCATTCGCCCAGCGGCCGCAGCTCGGAGGCGTGCCGGATGGCGACGTCGTCGCGGGCGCGGTCTCGGAGGACGTGCTCGGCGTAGCTGAGCCGCGAGCCCGGAAACCACTGCGCGCCCGGGATCTCGTGCGTGGTGAGGACCCGCTCGTAGGGCTGGCTCGCCTCGACCTCGAAGAACTCCCAGATCGAGGCCCAGAAGCTCTCGAGCTCGTCGACCGACCACTGCCACAGGTCGGCGTACCCCGCGAGGGCGAGCCCGCGCGACTCGTTGAGCCACTCCCGGTAGCGCGTGATCGTCGCGGACGCGATCCGCTCCGGGCTCGGTTCCCAGACGATGGGCGGCGCAGGCACGCCGCGATGCTACTGCCGGGGTACTTGTCTTACGTCATCGCGTGCTGGTTGACCCCCGCCTTGAACCTGCCGCCGGTGGCGATCTTCGTCAGGAGCTTGTCGGCGTGCGACTCCTCGTCGAGCGTCTGGTCCATGAGCTCGCAGATGCGGTCGAAGCCGCAGTCGTCGGCGAGCTGCCGGGCGGTGCCGTAGGCCGCGATCTCGTAGTGCTCGACGCGCTGCGCGGCGCCGATCAACGCGGCGTCCTTGGCGTTCGGATCGCCCTCGATGTCGATCATGTGAGTGCCCTCGGCGATCAGGCCCTTCATCCCCTGGCAGACCTCGGTCGGAGTGGAGACGCCAAGCTCGCTGAGCGACTCCTTCACGCGGTTTAGGTGCTCGCGCGTTTCCTGGTGGTGGTGCTCGAAGGCCTCGCGAAGGTGGTCGTCGTGCGCCGCCTGGGCCATCTTCGGCAGGGCGTCGATGAGCTGTGTCTCGGCGCTGTGCAGATCCTCGAGCTGCTCCCGCAGAACGTCCTTCAGTGAGTGGAACCCCATGTCCTCTCCTTTGCTCGCCGTCTCTGATCAGGTTCCGCGCCTGCCGAAACTGCAAACCGGCCGACCGCACTAAGGTGGAGACGTGGCCGACGAGACGCTGACGATCAAGGACAACCGCACCGGAACCGAGGTCGAGATCCCGATCACGGACGGGACGATCCACGCCCCCGACCTGCGCCGGCTGGGGCTGATGTCGTACGACCCGGCGTTCCTCAATACCGCCTCGACCCGCAGCGGGATCACGTACATCGACGGCGACGCCGGCATCCTGCGCTACCGCGGCTACCCGATCGAGCAGCTCGCCGAGCACGCGAGCTTCCTCGAGACGGCCTGGCTCCTGTTCGAGGGCGAGCTGCCGACGCGCGCCGAGCTCGACGCCTGGGAGGAGGAGGTTCGCCTCCACACGTACGTGCACACGAACGTGACGCAGTTCCTCGACGGCTTCCGCCACGACGCGCACCCGATGGGGATGCTGCTCGGCGCGGTCGCCGCACTCTCGACCTTCTATCCGGACGCGAAGGAGATCGGCGACGAGGAGAGCCGCCGCCTGCAGCGGGTGCGGCTGATGGCGAAGTTCCCCACCATCGCGGCCTGGGTCTTTCGCCACAGCCGCGGGCTGCCGTACGTCTTCCCGCGCAACGACCTCGACTACATCGGCAACTTCGTCAACATGACGTTCGAGATCGGCGGCCAGCACGAACCGAATCCCGTGCTGCAGCGCGCGCTCGAGATCCTGCTCGTCCTGCACGCCGACCACGAGCAGAACGCCTCGACGAACGCGGTGCGCGGCGTGGGCTCGACCCAGGTCGATCCCTTCTCGGCCGTGTCCGCGGGAGTCGCCGCGCTGTACGGGCCGCTGCACGGCGGAGCGAACGAGCAGGTCTTGCGGATGCTCGACGAGATCGGCGACGTGAAGAACGTCCCGGCCTTCATCGAAGGCGTGAAGAACCGCGAGAAGCTGCTGATGGGCTTCGGGCACCGCGTCTACAAGAACTACGACCCGCGCGCGAAGCTGATCAAGCGTGTCGCCGACGACGTCTTCGCCCAGACCGGCGTCGACCCGAAGCTCGAGATCGCGCTCGAGCTGGAGCGGATCGCGCTCGAGGACGACTACTTCGTCTCGCGCAAGCTCTACCCGAACGTCGATTTCTACTCCGGGATCATCTACCGGGCGATGGGCTACCCGACCGACTACTTCACGGTTCTGTTCGCGCTCGGCCGGCTGCCCGGCTGGCTCGCGCAGTGGGAGGAGATGCTCTCCGACTCCGAGCAGAAGATCGCGCGCCCGCGGCAGATCTACACGGGTTACGACGAGCGGGACTTCGTGCCGCTCGCCAGCCGCTAGAGCTGCCGTTGAAGCTGCACCTTGCCTCCTTCGCCTGCGGGAGCGGAGGTGTGTTCGTGGGCGATCTTCCAGGTGCCATCGGCGTCCTTACGGAGCAACCACGTCAGCCGATTGTTCATCGACCTCAACTCTTTGCCTTCCGACGACACGGCTCGGAACGTCGTGTACGCGCTGACCCCGCCGACGTCGCCCCCGCTCTCAGTGCGGATCTCGTCGAACTCGACCTCCACAAGCTCGTCCTCGGGGAGCGAGACGAACCACTCCCTGACCATCTCGCGGAACTCCGGCTTCCCGTCGTACGCCCACACGCTCCACAGATCGAAGGTGCGGACGTCGTCGGCGTAGAGACCTACGAACGCATCGACGTCCTTGGCCCGTACGGCCGCGGCGTAGCTCTCGAGCATCTCTTGCATCGTCAGGCCTCCTTCGTCGGTGTCGTTCTCACGACTCCGCAGCAAGACGGAACTCATCGGAGAGCGCGTCACGCTCTTCTGGCGGGAGCGGATTCGCGAGCGCGGCGAGCGCGGGCTCGAGCTGCTCGGGACGGCGGGGGCCGACGACAACCGAGACGCGCTCGTCCGCGAGGAGCCAGGCGAACGCGAGCG
>DATFSG010000162.1:0-4962 GCA_035262765.1 Gaiellaceae bacterium
GTTGTCCCCGATGATCGCGCCGGCGATCGCGGCCCCGATCACCCCCCAGATCTCGAGCTTCCCCGTCGAGCCCGCGTAGAGCGCGCCCACGATGAGCGCGGTCTCGCCGGGCACCGGCACGCCGATGCTCTCGATCATCACGAGCAGGAAGACGACGAGGTAGCCGTACGAGTCGAGCCAGCCCTCGATGGTGTGGCTGGAGAGAAACGCCGCGAGCGTCACCCGTACATCCTCACCTCAACCTCACCCGCAACGGCTAGGTTCACGCGAGTGATCGAGGCGCGCGATCTGACGAAGGACTACGGCGACAAGCGGGCCGTCGACGGCCTCGGCTTCACCGTGCAGCCGGGCGTCGTCACGGGCTTCCTCGGGCCGAACGGGTCCGGCAAATCCACGACGATGCGCCTGATCCTCGGCCTCGACGCGCCGACGAAGGGCGACGTGACCGTCAACGGCAGCCACTACCGCGACCACGTCGCGCCGCTGCACGAGGTCGGCGCGCTGCTCGAGGCGCGTTCCGTCCACACCGGGCGCTCGGCGTACAACCACCTCCTCGCGCTCGCCCAGACGCACGGCATCCCGAAGAGCCGCGTCTCGGAGCTGATCGACCTCGTCGGCCTGCACGAGGTGGCGCGCAAGCGCAGCGGCCAGTTCTCGCTCGGCATGGGCCAGCGGCTCGGGATTGCCCAAGCGCTGCTCGGCGATCCCAAGACGGTGATGCTCGACGAGCCGGTCAACGGCCTCGACCCGGAGGGCATCCACTGGATGCGCAACCTCCTCAAGGGACTCGCCGCCGAGGGCCGCACGGTCTTCGTCTCCTCCCACCTCATGAGCGAGATGGCGCTCACCGCCGACCACCTGATCGTGATCGGCCGCGGCAAGCTGATCGCCGACACGAGCGTCGACGATTTCGTCGCGCGGGCCTCGCAGAAGGTCGTGCTCGTCCGCTCGCCCGACCTCGAGCGGCTCCGCACCGTCCTCACCGGCCCGGGCGTCACGTTCGAAGACGCGCAGCGCGGTGCGCTCGAGGTGCACGGCCTGACCACGGAGCAGGTCGGCGACGCGGCCGCCGGAGCCGGGATCGCGCTGCACGAGCTGACGCCGCAGCAGGCCTCCCTCGAGGAGGCCTTCATGAACCTGACGCGCGACGAGCTCGAGTTCGCGGCCGAGATGGAGGAGGCGGTCGCGTGAGCGCCGTGACTCCGTCCGTCAAGCTGCCGCGGCTCGCGGTCACCGGCCGCCTCGCCTTCCACCGCGTCCTGCTCTCGGAGTGGACGAAGCTCCGCTCGGTGCGCTCGACGAAGTGGTCGCTCTTCGCCGGCTTCCTGCTCACGATCGCCTTCCCGATCATCTTCTCCTTCGTCACGCGCTCGCACTGGGGCTCGATGTCGGCGAGCGACCGTGCGGGTCGCCATCCGCTCGACATCGCCCTCGCCGGCGTCAACGTGGCGCAGCTCGCAGTCGCCGTCCTCGGAGTGCTGCTGATCAGCGCCGAGTACTCGACCGGCTCGATCCGCTCAACCTTCACCGCGGTGCCGAAGCGGCTGCCGGTGCTCTGGGCCAAGCTCCTCGACTACGCGGTCGTCGTCCTCGTCCTCATCGTGCCCGCCGTGCTCATCAGCTTCTTCGCGAGCCAGGCGATCCTCAGCAGCATCTCGCAGCTGCATATGTCGTTCTCGCAGCCGGGCGTCGCCCGCGCGGTTCTCGGCGGCGCGGTCTACGTCATGCTCGTCGGGATCTTCGCGCTCGCGATCGGCGCGATCGTGCGGAACACGGCCGGCGGCATCGCGACCTTCGCCGCCATCTTCTTCGTGCTCCCGCCGCTGATGTTCACGCTGCCGACGAGCTGGAACAACGCGATCAGCCAGTACCTGCCGAGCAACGCCGGCCGCCAGCTCTTCGCCCTCCAGCACGCATCGCACACGCTGACCACGTGGACCGGCGGCCTCGTCTTCGTCGGCTATTGCGCCGCCGCGATCGTGATCGCAGCCATCCTGCTCGTCCGTCGGGACGTCTGACAGCAGGCAGGCGGATGCGCCTGCCACCATGAGGGCGTGAGCACCGAGGAATCTAAGACCCAGCGCGTCCTCACGGACGCCGCCGCCATGGGCTCGGCGGCGGCCGGCGCGGCCGCGCGGCGCCTCACGATCGCGCTCGGAGGCGAGGAGCGCACGCGTGTCATCATCGTTCTCGCCGCGATCCTCGGGCTGAGCGGCGCCGACGCCGCGACGGTAGGCGCCTCGGCGCAGGAGCTCCGGCATCACTTCCACATCTCGAACACCGACATCGGCTTCCTCGTCGCGGTCAGCGCACTCGTGGGCGCGTTTGCATCGCTGCCGTTCGGTGTCCTGGCCGACCGAGTGACACGAACCCGCGTGCTCGGGATCACGATCGTCACCTGGGGCGCCGCGATGCTCTGGAGCGCCACCGCCTCGAACTACACGGAGCTGCTCTGGACGCGGCTCTTCCTCGGCGCCGTCACGGCCTCGGCGGGCCCGATGGTCGCCTCCCTCGTCGGCGACTGGTTCGGCAGCTGGGAGCGCGGCCGGATCTACGGCGTCATCCTCGCCGGCGAGTACGTCGGCGCGGGGATTGGCTTCGCCGTCACCGGCAACATCGCCGCGCTCTCGTGGCGCGCTGCCTTCGTCATCCTCGCCTTGCCGGCGTTCGTGCTCGCGTATGTCGTGTGGCGGCTGCGCGAGCCGGAGCGCGGCGGCAAAGGCGTGCTCGCCTCCGACAAGGGCGGTCCCTCACCCGAGGAGCTGGCCCAGGCCGAGGAGGGGCCGCAGACGACCGACGCGCAGCGGCTGGCGCGGGAGCGCGGCGTAGTGCCCGATCCCGAGCTCGTCGTCTCTCCCAGCACGGCCCAGCGCATGAACCTGATTCGGGCGACCCGCTACGTGCTGCGCGTGCGCACGAACGTGATCCTGATCGCGGCCAGCGTGTGCGGCTACTACTTCCTCGCCGGCCTGCAGACGTTCGGCCTGGAGTTTTCGAAGGACCAGTACAAGATCGACCAGCCGCTCGCGAGCACGTTGCTGCTCGTGATCGGGATCGGATCCCTGGGCGGCGTCCTGGCCGGCGGCTGGCTCGGCGACATACTGCTCAAGCGGGGAATCCTGAATGGGCGCGTGTGGACGCCGGCCGTCGCCGCCGCGCTCACGGCGGTCCTGTTCATCCCCGCGCTCACGACGCGCGGCGTGACGACCGCCGTGCCCTACCTCGTCGCGGCGGCCTTCTTCCTCGGCATGCAGAACCCGCCCCTCGACGCGGCGCGGCTCGACATCATGCCGCCGCTGCTCTGGGGGCGCGCCGAGGCGGTGCGGACTATGCTGCGCTCACTCGCCATGGCGCTCGCTCCGCTGCTCTTCGGCGCCGTCTCGGACCACGTTTTCGGCGGCGGGCGCTCGGGTCTCCAGTGGACGTTCATCATCATGATCCTCCCGCTCGGCGCCAGCTCGTGGCTCCTGTTCAAGGGCCTGCGGACGTACCCGGGCGACGTGGCGACGGCTGCCGCGAGCGCGGACGACGCGCCCGGCTACCCTCAGCCGAAGGATCACTGGGGTCTGTAGATGAACACCGGCAACACGTTTCTGTTCCTGTCCGCGTTCCTCGCGAGCGGCGTCGAGTTCGTCGAGGCGCTGACGATCGTCCTCGCTGCCGGGCTCTCGCGCGGGTGGCGATCGTCGCTTGCAGGGCTCGGCGCTGCGACGATCGTGCTCGCGGTCATCGTCGCGGCGCTCGGGCCGGCGCTCACCGCGATCCCGCTCAACGCGTTGCGGCTCGTCGTCGGCGGTCTCCTGCTCGTCTTCGGGCTCCAGTGGCTGCGCAAGGCGATCCTGCGCGCGAGCGGCTACAAGGCGCTCCACGACGAGGACGCGATCTTCGCGCGGGAGCTAGCCGAGGCGCAGGGCGCGGAGCATGTCGAGCGAGCTGGAGTGGACTGGTACGGGTTCACGCTCGCCTTCAAGGGCGTGCTGCTCGAGGGGCTGGAGGTCGTGTTCATCGTCCTCACCTTCGGCAGCGCGCAGGGCTCGATCCCGCTCGCGGCGGCCGGCGCCGCGGCCGCGCTCGTACTCGTGGCGGGAGTCGGCATCGCGGTGCGCGCGCCGCTCGCCCGGGTTCCCGAGAACGCGATGAAGTTCGCGGTCGGCCTGATGCTGACGACCTTCGGCGTCTTCTGGTCGGCCGAGGGCGCCGGGGCGGACTGGCCCGGCTCCGACGCTGCGATTCTCGGCGTGCTCGGCTTTGTCGCGCTCTCGTCGTTCGTCCTCGTGCGCATGCTGCGGCGCGAGCGGCGCACGCAGCTCCGCACCGCCGAGGTGCGCGCATGAAGTGGCTGAGGCGCTTCGGCCACTTCTGGTGGGAGTTCGTGATCGGCGACGACTGGCTCGTCGCGGTGCTCGTGGTTGTCGCGATCGGAGCGACGGCCCTCCTCGCCGCGGCAAACGTCGCCGCCTGGTGGCTGCTGCCGCTCGCGGTCCCGCTCGTGCTGTGGATCTCGCTGCGCAGGGCGATACGCTCGGCCTGAGACCGGCGGGCCCGTAGCTCAGCTGGTTAGAGCAGCGGACTCATAATCCGTTGGTCCCTGGTTCGAATCCAGGCGGGCCCACTCACAACGTGCATCGCGATGCATGTTCGCCACGAACAGATGTTCGTACAGCCGGGTTTGGGAATCGACCGCTCCGGCGATGCGCCAGATACCCGCGAACGAAGGGAGGCAACCCAGTGCCTATCGGTCGTCGCGACCCCACCAAGGAGCAGCTCTACCGCCAGGCAAAGCGTCTCGGCATTAGTGGCCGCTCCAAGATGAACAAGCGCCAGCTCAAAGCGGCGGTGGCACGGCACCACTAACTGAGGTGCAACTCAGAGGGGCGACAGGCCTCTCTGCGGCTAGTCCCGATCTGTGATCGGGTGGAGAACCTGTCGCCCCGCCACCACGTTGCCGATCCGCCGGCGCGG
>DATFSG010000163.1:0-2210 GCA_035262765.1 Gaiellaceae bacterium
CGCGCCCTCCACGAGCATCCCGTACTGGTTGCGGTAGCGGCGCGGGATCTCGATCAGCCCGGGCGTCTCGAACACGAGGTAGCGCTGCTCGCCCTCCGGCTTGAAGCGGTAGGTCGTGCCGCGCGGGACGACGACGTAGTCACCGTCCTTGTAGGGCAGGTCGCCGAAGATCGTCTCGAGCGTGCCCGACCCTTCGTGGACGAAGATGACCTCGTCGCCCTCGCCGTTGCGGAAGAAGTAGTCCATCGATCCGGACGGCCGGCAGAGCGAGATCTCGACGTCGTTGTTCCACATCAGCAGCCGGCGGCCGGTGATCTCGTCGCCTCCCGGCTCGGTCTCGAACGTCTTGAAGTGCAGGTGCCCGTGCTGCTCCGGCACCCACTCCTCGCGCTCGATCGGCTCGAAGCCGGCCTGCTCCATGACGCGGCACGGCGACTGGAGGTGGTAGAGGATCGACTCGTTGCCGGTGAAGCCCTCGAGGCCCATCACCTCCTCGGTGAGGAGCGTCCCGTTGTCGCGGAACTGGACGTGGCGCTTGCGCGGGACGTCGCCGAGGCGCTGATAGAACGGCATGCCGAAAGCGTATCGACCTAGCTCAAGGCCAGCTCGGCGAGCCTGCGCCCAACTGCCGGCGCGAACTTGAAGCCGTGCCCCGAGCACGCGGAGCCGACGACGACCCGGCCGCGCCGCTCGAGCACGAAGCGCTCGTCCGCGGTCGTCGTGTAGACGCAGGACTGCGCCGCGGCCGGGTTCGGGTCGACGTCGGGGAAGCGTTCTCGGACCCAGGAGGCGATGCGCTCGACGATCGCGGGGTCGGGCTCCGCAAAGGTGTCCGGATCCGTCGCGGGGCCGGCATGGTGCGCTCCCGCCTTGATCCCGTACTCGGGGTCGTAGAGCGAGTACATGCCGTGCCCGCCGGTCTCGGCGTTGAGGTCGACGATCGACGGCGGCGGTGGCCCCTCGCGCTTGAAGTACGCGACCGTCTCCCGCGTCACCTTCACCGGCAGGTCGGGGAAGAAGTCGCGTACCCAGGGACCGGCGGTGACCACCACCACGTCCGCGTCGAGTTCGTCCGTCGACTCGATGCGGCGGTCGGTCTCGACCTCGACGCCCGCCGCCGCGAGGAACGCGTGGCGCGCCCGGTCGGCGAAGGCGACGCCGGCGGTGGAGGTGTAGAGAGCCGTCCAGCCGTCCGGGAGGATCGCGCCGCGCTCGCGCACCTCGTCCCGGTCCAGCAGCCGGTACGGCACGCCGCACTCATCGAGCGCGCGAGCGGAGGTGAGCGCAGGATCGGCGACGAGCTCGATCAGACCGTAAAGACCGAGGAGATCGGGATCGAGCGCCTTCCAGCCGGCATACGCCTCCTGCGCGAAGCGAACCCACTCCATCTCGGGATAAGCGAGGCGGAAGATGCGCGTGCGACCATGGCTCGAGCCGCGCTCATGGTCGAGCCCGAACTGCTCGTGGACCGTGACCTCGACGCCGCGCTCGCTCAGCGCCCACGCAGTCGCGCAGCCCATCACCCCCGCGCCGACGACCGCGACCTTCATCGGGCGATCAGATCTCCGGGGTAGAGAACCGTGTTCTCGGCCGCGAGCGCGACCAAGCGCTCCCAGTCGACGCTCGAGGGCACAGCTTCGTCAGGGGTGGTCACAATCGGCCCGAGCGTGAGCGCGAAATCGCGCTGCTTCACGCCGGCGAGCTGGGGCGCAATCCACTCGACAAGCGGCGTGAAGCCGCCGATCGCATCCTCGGCGCCGATGATCGCCGCCACGCGGTTCGCGCCATGGGCGCCTGTCACGCCGTGCGCTTCTCCAGCCGCCTTGATCGCGGCGGGATTGGCGAACCGGAAGTCGCCGGTCTCGTCGAAGATCCGCACCGACGGCGGGTGGAGCACGGGCGCGCGGAAGACGACGTCCGCTATCGGATACTCCGCGTGCTCGCGCGCCTGGCCACCGCCGGTGAAGAAGGCCTGCAACGTCTGCGCCGCGAGCTGGATCACCTTGTCGCCGTCGATCCGCCCCGGCCAGCCGCGCTCCAGATCCTGGTCGCGCGGCGAGAACATGCAGAGCTTCATCGCGGCTCCGTGTGCACGACCACGTCGGCGATCTCGGGCCGCTCGCGCCGGATCAGCTCTTCGATCCGGCTGGCGTCGGCATGCGCGGCCGCGAGCGTGTCGGCGCCCAGCCGCACCGTCAGGTAGGCGACCA
>DATFSG010000164.1:0-2963 GCA_035262765.1 Gaiellaceae bacterium
GGAAGAGCCCGGAGAGCTCGGCGAGCCGGTCGCACTCGTTCGCAGGTGCGATCGCGGCGAGCTCTTCGCGGAGGTCCTCAGAGAGCGTCATAGCCTTCGAGCTCGAGTAGCCGTCGCTTGTAGCCGGTGCCGAAGGAGCCGTACGGGCCGAGGCCGGCGGCGGAGACGACGCGGTGACACGGGACGAAGATCGAGAGGTGGCTGCGCGCGCAGAAGCTCCCGGCGGCGCGGGCGGCGCCCGGCGCGCCGGCGAGTGCGGCCAGCTCGCCGTAGGTGACGACCTCGCCACGCGGGATCGTGCGGAGCGCGGTCGCGCATCGCGTCAGGAAGGGAGTTTCGTACTCGAGGTCGACCGGCACAGCGTCGAGCGGCACAATTTGGCCCGCGAAATACGCTTGCAGCAGTTTCACCACTTCCGTGACGAACCCTCGATCTCTGCTGGACGCTTTCGGTGGTACGACGGATCCAGCCCCTGACCCCGGGTGGGTGGGGGTTTGGGATGGAGACTTGGGCGGAGTCGCCGCGACCCGCGGCTCCCGGTCAGCACGCGGCCACGGCAGCTCGTGCCACACGACGCGCTCGTCGGCGACGACGAGCTCACCGACGCCCCAGCCCTCGACCTCGTAGGCCACCTGCGTCACCGCCACGACCACGAATCCTAGAATCGCACCAGTGAGCACTCACGGCATCTTCCGCGTCCCCGAGCCCCATAACGAGCCGGTGCTCGGCTACGTGCCCGGCAGCCCCGAGCGCGACGAGCTCCGGGGCCGCCTCGAGGAGCTCTCCTCCCAGCGGCTCGAGGTCCCGCTCGTGATCGGCGGTGAGGACGTCCGGACCGGCGACACCTACGAAGCCGTCATGCCGCACAAGCGCAGCCACGTCCTGGCCGACGTCCACAAGGGCGCCGCCGCCGAGGTCGACCGCGCGATCGCCGCCGCCGCCAACGCCTGGGAGGACTGGTCGCGGACGCCGTGGGAGGACCGCGCCGCCGTCTTCCTCCGCGCAGCCGAGCTGCTCGCCGGCCCCTGGCGGCAGACGCTGAACGCGGCCACGATGCTCGGCCAGTCGAAGACCGCGCACCAGGCCGAGATCGACGCCGCGTGCGAGCTCATCGACTTCTGGCGCTTCAACGTCCAGTACATGACGCGCATCTACGAGGAGCAGCCGATCTCGTCGCCCGGTGTCTGGAACCGCCTCGAGTACCGCCCGCTCGAGGGCTTCGTCTTCGCCGTCACGCCGTTCAACTTCACCTCGATCGCGGGCAATCTCCCCACCTCGGTGGCGCTGATGGGCAACACGGTCGTCTGGAAGCCCGCCTCGACCGCCGCGGTCAGCGCGCACTTCCTGATGCAGCTGTTCGAGGAGGCCGGCCTGCCGCCCGGCGTGATCAACCTCGTCTACGGGTCCGGCGCTGCCGTCGGCGACCCCGCCCTCGCGAGCGAGCACCTCGCCGGCATCCATTTCACCGGCTCGACGCCCGTCTTCCAGGGCATGTGGCAGACCGTCGGCGAGAACATCGCCCGCTACCGCAACTACCCGCGGATCGTCGGCGAGACCGGCGGCAAGGACTTCATCGTCGCGCACCCGAGCGCCGACGCCGAAGCCCTCGCGACCGCGATTCTCCGCGGCTCCTTCGAGTATCAGGGCCAGAAGTGCTCCGCCGCCTCGCGCGTCTTCGCGCCGGCCAGCCTCTGGCCGCAGGTGCGCGACCAGGTCGCGGCGGAGATCGGAGAGATGAAGATGGGCGACGTCGCCGACTTCTCGAACTTCGTGGGAGCCGTCATCGACGCGAACTCGTTCGCGACCCAGAAGGAGGCGATCGAGGAGGCCAAGGCGACCGACGGCAAGGCGTCGATCGTCGCCGGCGGCGAGTACGACGACAGCGACGGCTGGTTCGTCCAGCCGACAGTCATTGAAACGACCGACCCCGACTTCCGGACGATGCGCGAAGAGCTGTTCGGCCCCGTCGTCACGGCCTTTGTCTACGACGACTCGCGCTACGACGACACGCTCGATCTCGTCGACCAGGGCACGACATACGGCCTCACCGGCGCCGTCTTCGCGCGCGACCTCGACGCGATCGAGAAGACGCGTGACCGCCTCCGCTACGCCGCCGGCAACTTCTACGTCAACGACAAGCCGACCGGAGCCGTCGTCGGCCAACAGCCGTTCGGGGGCGCGCGCGCTTCCGGCACGAACGACAAGGCCGGCTCGATGTGGAACCTGATTCGCTGGGTCAGCCCACGCGCGATCAAGGAGACGTTCGTGCCGCCGCGCGACTACCGCTACCCGTTCCTCCGAGACGACGAGTAGCTCAGCGCCCGGCCTTGTGTAGCTGGGCGTAGACACTGCGTGCGACCTTGGCCGGCACGCCCGGCACGCCCTCGAGCTCCTCCGGCGTCGCCCCGACCATGGCGTCGACCGAGCCGAAGTGGCTGAGCAGCGCCCTCCGCCGCGCGGGTCCGACACCCTCGAGTTCGTCGAACAGCGACGCGAAGCCCCGCGACTCGCGCCGCTGTCGATGGAAGCCGACGGCGAAACGATGCGCCTCGTCGCGGATCCGCTGCAGGAGCTGCAGGCCCGGATCGTGCCGGGAGAGGACGACCGGCCTGGCGCGCCCCGGCACGAACACCTCCTCCTCCCGCTTCGCGAGCGCGATCACCGCCACCCGCGGCAGATCGAACGCCTGCATCGCGGCAAGCGCCGCGGCGAGCTGGCCCTTGCCGCCGTCGACCACGACGAGGTTAGGCGTCGCCGCGAAGGACTCGTCGTACTCATCGGTGGTCACGCCTTTCGCGAGCCGCGCGAACCGCCGCGAGACCATCTCGCCCATCGCCGCGAAGTCGTCCATCCCCTCCTGGCCGCGGATCGCGAACTTGCGGTAGTGCGCCTTCTTCGGCAGCCCGTCCTGGAAGACGACCATCGAGCCGACGTTGTCCTGGCCCATCGCCGTCGAGATGTCG
>DATFSG010000165.1:0-4513 GCA_035262765.1 Gaiellaceae bacterium
GCTGCGCGCGCAGCTCTGCGGCGACGCCCACCTCTCGAATGTCGGTGGCTTCGCCTCGCCCGAGCGCACGCTCGTCTTCGACCTCAACGACTTCGACGAGACGCTGCCCGGGCCGTTCGAGTGGGACGTGAAGCGGCTGGCGGCGAGCTTCGAGATCGCGGGCCGCGACCGCGACTTCTCGGATGCCCAACGCACGAAGGCCGTCCTGAACTCGGTCCGCTCGTACCGCGAATGGATGAAGACGCTGGCCGAGTCGCGCAACCTCGACGTCTGGTACGCCCGGCTCGACGTCGACACCATCGAGCGCAACCTGCGCGCGCAGCAAGCGAAGCAGCAGGCGGACAGCGTGGCGAAGGGCGCCGCGAAGGCGCGCACCAAGGACAGCCTGAAAGCGTTCGCGAAGCTCACCGAACTCGTCGACGGCGAGCCGCGCATCGTCTCGGATCCCCCGCTGATCGTCTCGGCCGCCGATCTGGCCAAGGACGTGGGCATCCAGTTCGAGCGGCTCGAGAGCGTGATTCACCAGCTGTTCCGCGACTACCGCCGGACGCTGCAGGACGACCGCCGCCACCTCCTCGAGGAGTTCCGGATGGTCGACCTCGCCCGCAAAGTCGTCGGTGTCGGCAGCGTCGGCACCCGCTGCTGGATTCTCCTGCTGCTCGGCCGCGACGGCGACGACCCGCTCTTCCTGCAGATCAAGGAGGCGCAGGAGTCGGTGCTCGAGCCGTACCTCGGCAAGAGCGAGTTCGGCAACCACGGCCAGCGAGTCGTGGCCGGCCAGCGGCTGATGCAGTCGACCAGCGACATCTTCCTCGGCTGGCTGCGCTCGACCGTGACGCTCGACGGCTCCGAGCGCGACTTCTTCGTCCGCCAACTCTGGGACTGGAAGACGTCGGTCGACCTCGACACGATCCTGCCCGAGGGGCTGGCGCTCTACGGCGAGGTGTGCGGCTTCCTCCTGGCGCGCGCGCATGCCCGTTCGGGCGACCGGATTGCGATCAGCTCGTACCTCGGCAAGAGCGACACCTTCGACCGCGCCCTCGCCGAGTTCTCGGTCGCGTACGCCGACCAGAACGAGCGCGACCACGCTGCCCTGCAAAAGGCCGCGAGAGAGAACCGCATCGCGGTGCAGGAGGGTCTCTAGCTTCAGGCCTCCGACATCGTCCGCGCCGCGCGCTTCTCGAAGGCCTGCAGCTCCCTCGCCTCCGCGGCGCTCGCGAGCCCGATCGCGAGCAGGTCGTACGGGCTGACCATCCCGTCCGTCACGCGATAGCCGCCCGCGCGGCCGATCGCGTCGCGCAGCGGTACGGCCCAGCGGTGCTCGAGGAGGATCAAGGCAGCCGCCGAGTCGTTCGGGATCTCGGCGATCACGTCCCACTCGATCTCGTCGTCGAGCACCTCGATCCCGCGCGCGGCGGCGTCCTCGACGCCGATCTCGGCGGCGGCGTGCAGGCCCTCCTCACCCTCGATCCCGAGGCCGACGAGCGCGGCCACCTTGCTGCCGAGCTCGATGGCCTCCTCCCGCGTGAGGTTGCTCAGGTGCTGCACCTCGATCTCGCCCGCGGCGTCCTTGTGGACGGCCAGCGCGTCGATCACTCGCACGGCATCGCTCTGGCGGAGCCTCTCCAACTCGGCCACGATCTCGCCGCGGAAGTCGGGCTGACCGAATCCGATCACCAGCAGCTGAACCGGCCCGATCGCCATCAGCCGGCTTCTTGGCCAAGGCCGGTGGGCTGCGCAAGCGTCATCACGCTCGGCAGATCGCCCAGCAGCGTCCGGATCAGGTCGGGGAACGGGTACGGGAGCAGCAGGACGCTCCAGGCCAGCACGGTCCACACAGCCCCGAGCCACCAGCCGACGACGACGAACCAGGCAGTCCGGGCGGACTTACCGAACGGCTTGCCGCGGCGCGCGATCCAGCCCGGCGGCGCCTTCTCGCGGATTCGCTCCGCGAACGGCTTCTTGTGCTTCTCCTCGCGCCTGGACTCGAGCTTGTCGGCTCCGGGGGGCTTCTGCCCGAGCGTGGAGAGAGAGATCCCGAAGTGGAACGTGGCCCGCGCGAACGGCGCACCGACGAAGGTGAGCTGCGCGAGGTAGCCGATGAGGAAGATGGGCAGCGGGAGCAGCGTGCCGAAGCTCATGAACCAGATGTAGCCGCCCCATTCCTTGGCCGGGGCCTCGCTGCGCTTCACCGCATTGCGCACTGTCCCGTTCCCGGCCACACCGCGATCCTGGCGCGTTCACCACTCGCTTACCTCACCCCGCCGGGATGACGTGTCTGACCGGCCTCCTCGCGAAACTCTCTGGAGGTGGAAGGAAGCGAAGGCCACGACACGCGCCGGACCGGACGCGCGCACCTGCGGGAGTCGTTCCACACGCCGCGCTGGCTGCGCGACCTCGGCCGAAGCTCCTGGCTGCTCGTCGGGCTGCTGCTGCTCCTCCTCGGCCTGATCTGGCTGCTCGCCGAGACGTACACGATCGTCGGGCCGATGGTCTGCGCGCTCATCGTTGCGGTGGTCGCGATGCCCGTCGTCCGGGTCCTCGACCGGCACATGCCGCGCGCGCTGGCAGCGGCGCTCGTCCTGGTCGCGGTGGTGGCCATCGCGGTCCTCATCGTCGTGATCGTTGTGGCCGGCATTACCGGCCAGAGCTCGGAGATCTCGGCGCAGGTTGCCGCAGGCGTCGACAAGCTCCAGAGCTGGCTCAAGAGCGCCGGCGTCGACTCCTCGAGCGCGTCCGGCGCCGCCAAGGCGGCAAAGACCGCCGCGCCGGCGGCGATCTCGACCCTCGTCCACGGGATCGTCCACGGCATCCGCGGGCTCGCCTCGGTCCTGTTCGGGCTGTCGTTCGCAGCGCTCGGGACGTTCTTCCTGCTCAAGGACGGACCGCGGATGCGCAACTGGCTCGACGGACACGTCGGGCTGCCGCAGCCGATCGCGCGCACGATCTCGGGCTCGGTGATTACCTCGCTGCGCGGCTACTTCCGCGGTGTCACGCTCGTGGCCGGGTTCAACGGCGTCGTCGTCGGGCTGGCGGCACTCCTCCTCGACGTGCCCCTCGCCGGGACGATCGCCGTCGTCACCTTCGTCACGGCCTACGTGCCGTACATCGGCGCGGTCGTCGCCGGCACGTTCGCAGTCCTGATCGCGCTCGGGGCACAGGGAACGGGCGTCGCGGTCGCGATGCTCGTCGTCGTCCTGCTCGCCAACGGCCTGCTCCAGAACCTCGTCCAGCCGTTCGCGATGGGCTCAGCGCTGCATCTGAACCCGCTCGTCGTCCTGGTGGTCACGATTGGCGCCGGCTGCCTGTTCGGGATGCTCGGGCTCGTGCTCGCGGCCCCGCTGGTCTCCGCCGCCGTGCGGGTGGCGAACGAGCTCAGCCGGCCCCTCGGCGCGCCTCCCGAGGCCGCGGCAATACCGCCCGATGCACCGAGGGAACAGCTCATCCAAACCGGGTGATGCCCTAGACAGCCGGCGCCGCCATCGTGGGAGCCGACGATGTCCGCTGCCAGGCAATCCGCGGAAGGCACGCCGGATCCCAGCGGCATCCCCGGCGACCTGCACGGGGCCCTCGAGGATCTGAACGTCCCCGCCTACGCGGTCGACAGGTTCGGGATCATCCGCTGGATCAACTCCGCCGCCAAGAAGCTCGTCGGCGACATCCGCGGGAAGCAGCAGTCATCCGTGGTGGTGCCGGAGCAGGCGCGCGAGGCCAAGGAGTCGTTCCTGCGCAAGATGATGGGGACGGAGAAATCGACCGACGCGACCGTGATCGTGACCGGGCCCGACGGCGAGCGCCATCAGGTCGAGATCAGCTCCTGTGCGATCCACGAGGGGCACCGAATCGTCGGCGTGTTCGGTGTCGTCAAGCATCGCGACAAGTCGGCCCCGCCGGCACCGCATCCCCACCTCACGCCGCGCCAGAACCAGATTCTGCACCTGCTCGCGCACGGTCACTCCACCTCGCAGATCGCCGCGGAGCTTCACCTCAGCATCGATACGGTCCGCAACCACATCCGGCGGATGCTGCGGGCGCTCGGCGCGCATTCGCGGATCGAAGCGCTGGCGGTTGCACATCGCGAGGGGCTCATCCGTCGCGACGAATGAGCCCACCTGCGCCCACCGAGCAGCCCGGGACCGGTCGTACCGTCCCGCTCGTGCGCTGCGTGGAATGCGGACATCAGAAGACGCCCGACGAGCGGGGCTGGGTCACCGTGCTCTCGCCCTCGGGCGAGCGGCGGGTCCACTACTGCTGCAAGTGCATCGAGGACCTGGTCCGGCGCGCGTCGACCGCCGACGAGGTCGACGACTTCGCGGACGACGAGTAGCCGGCCTCAGGCCTCGACAGGCGAGGCGGGCGTGAAGGTGCTCAGCTCGTCCGGGCCTGGCTGCACGACGCCCCAACTCGCCTCGGGAACCGGGTTCCAGACACCGGGGACGTCCCCTAGCGGTTCGGAGACGATGATGCGCGACTCCTCGTCGTAGTCGGCGAGCCGCGGGTCGTCGGGATACAG
>DATFSG010000166.1:0-5739 GCA_035262765.1 Gaiellaceae bacterium
TCGGAGTCGTGCTCGCGGATGCCCTTCGCCGCCATGTCGCCGGTCATGCCGGCGCCGACGATCAGGTACTTGGTCGTGTGCATCTCAGCCCTTTCAGGAGACAGAGTCGAGTTCGAGTAGCGCGCGCAGGCTTTCGTGCTCTTCCGCGCACGCGGGACAGCCGACGAGGTGGGCGCGCAGGCCCGGGACGAGCTCGTCGGCGGGAGCGCCCGCGAGCTCGAGCTCGACGTAGCGGTCGAGCTGCGCGAAGCACTCGTCGCAGCCGATCTCCGGCTCGTTGCTGCCGAGCAGGCGCTTGAGCGTCGGATCGAGGTCGCGGCCGGTCATTCGTTCACCTCCGGGAATCCCGCCGCAGCGACGTGGTCCCGCAGGCGCCGCCGCGCGTCGTGGAGCATCTTGTAGAGCGCATTTCGGTTGGAATCGAGGCGCTCGGCGAGCACGTCGATCGGCACTCCTTCGAGCACGGTCGCGACGAGTACCTGCCGCTGGCGAGGAGTCAGGGCGGTGCGGATGCCGTCCCGCACCGCTTCGAGCAGCTCCGCGCTCTCGGTGTCGTCGTCCGGCCCTGGTCCGGCATGGGCGAGGCTCTCCCAGTGTTCCGGCTCGAGCGTCACCTCGCGATCCCGCCAGGCGCGCCGACGCACCTTCACCGACGCTTCGAGCAGCGCGAACTTGTACGCCCAGGTACGGAAGCTGCTCTCGCCGCGGAAGTCGTCGAGGCGGCGCAGCACCGAGACGGCTGCGTCGTCGGCGGCGTCCTGGGCGAGCTCGTCCAACTCGACCGCAGAGAGCTGGGGGAGAGAGCCTCGCCGCCGGAAGACCTCGAAGCGGGCCGCTCTGAGGAGGAGCCCGTGGAGGTGGGCCACGGCCTCGTCGCGGCGGGCGCCCTCCACGTGCAGGTCGAGGTGCCACTCCTCGAGGCCGGGGGCTTGTGCGAGCGCGCTCACATCGGGATTAGTGTCCGATCCGGGCAAGGTCTTACTTCTACCGTCGCGATTGCGCGTTACGCGGCGGCAAGAGCGGACGTCCGCTCCGCTATCTCGCGATCCTTGGGGGTGACCCCGCCCTCGGAATGCGTCGTCCAGCGCACGGTGACGCGCTTGTACCGGATGTCGATGTCCGGATGGTGGTTCTCGCTCTCGGCAAGCTCGGCGAGCCGGTCCACGAACTCGATCGCGGCCGGAAACGTCGGCAGCTCGAACTCCCGCACGAGCGCTTCGTCCTGTTCCTGCCAGTCGGTCACGCCGGGGAGTATTCCCGTTACGGGACGCGCAAACGCCGCTCGTTCGTACCAGACTGCAGAGGAAGTGCGTGAACCGAGTGACCGAGACCTCGTACGGAAGGCCCGCCGCGGCGACCGTGAAGCCGCCGCTGCGCTCTTTCGCCGCTACTGGCGTGACGCCTGGCGCGCTGCGTACTCGATCACCGGGCGCCGCTCGCTGGCGGATGACGTTGCCGCGGACGGGTTCGAGCGCGCGTTCGCCGCGCTGGGACGCTTCGACGACCGGCGTCCGTTCGGGCCATGGCTGCATCGGATCGTCGCCAACCGGGCGCTCGACCTGCTGCGGGCGGAGCGGCGGCTCTCCGACGAGGAGCTGCCCGACCTGCCTGACGTCGCTCCGCAGCATGCTTCCGGCGATCAAGGCCTGCTCGCCTCGGTGGCCGAGCTGTCGCTCGAGCGACGCGTCGTCGTCGTCCTGCGCTACGGGGTCGGGATGACGCCGAAGCAGATCGCGGACGCGCTCGACCTTCCCGTGGGCACGGTCAACTCCCGGCTCGCGCGCGCGCTGGAGCAGCTGCGCGAAACAGTGGAGGTCGAACGTGTCGAGTGAGCTCGAGCGGCGGTTGGAAGCGGCGTTCGCCGAGGCTCCAGAGCCGGATCCGGGAGCGGGGGAGGAGGCGCTGCACCGGGCGCTGCGAGCGCTGCAGCCCGCCGCTCCTGCACGACGCGGGCTCCGCACCGCCGTCCTCGCCTTTGCGGCAATCGTGGTCCTGCTCGTGATCGCGGCCGGCTCGCTCGCCGCCGCCGGCGCGCTGCACATCAGCATCGGAGCGAAGCCCAAGCCGCACGGAGGAGCGACCCAACTCGCGCTGCCGAAGGGAGCGAACGGCGTCGCGGCGATCGTCGACGGGCGGCTCTCGGTGGTCACGAGGGACGGATTGGGCTTCCAGGGGCGACCGGTCAATGCAGCAGCACTGTCGCCGCGGGCGCTCTACATCGCTGCCGGCCTCGGCAACTCCATCGTCGCTCTGGCGCAGAACGGACGAACGGCCTGGTCGCATCCCGCCGGCGGGAAGGTCGTCTCGATCGCCTGGGCGCCGGACGGCTTCCGGATCGCCTACGTCGTCGACACGGGACGGCACTTCGTCCTCCACGTCATCTACGGGAACGGCATCCACGACACGACGATCGACCGCTCGGTGCGCCCGGTTCGGCCCTCCTGGCGGGCGGACTCTCTCGCCCTCGCCTACGTGGGCGGCGGCGGCCGCGCGATCGTCTACGACCTCGGGCACCTCTCGCACCAGCTCGTCGGGACCACGGCTCCGGTGACGCGGCTCGCGTTCGCACCTGTCGGCCGAAAGCTGGTGGTCGCGACACCGGATGCGATCGTCATCGGGAGAAAGAGACTCGCGACCGGCCAAATCGAGGCGCTCGGCTGGCTCGGTGGCCTCCCGGCTGCCGCTGTCCCCGGCCTCAACCACGCGATCGTCAGAAGCTTCGGGAGCCACGGTCAGCGGGTCGACAACTTCGCGGTGCCCGGCCCAGTGCTCGGCTTCAGCGGCGGCCTGGTCGTCGTTCGCACGCCGACCCGCATTCTCGCGGGGTGGGGGCGAGCGAAGACCGTCAACACCCTCTTGCCGGTGCGGAGATCGGCAGCGGTCGAGGACGTCGCGATCGGCTGAGTGAGCTACGGTTTGCCTCGCCGCGGGGCGTGGCGCAGCCTGGTTAGCGCGTTGGTCTGGGGGACCAAAGGTCGCGAGTTCGAATCTCGCCGCCCCGATTACGATTCAAGGTCGTCGCGGGGTTAGTCAGCTTCAGAGAGGGAAAACGCGCTCCCTGAGTCTCGTCCTCGGGATCACGAAGCACGGCGGCTTGCGACTGGCCGAGGTCGGCTTTCTCTTGATCCTGATCGCGGGCGTCTGGCTCGTCATTGCCGAGGGCTTCCCCAACAGGTGGCTTCGCTTCCGAGTCATCGTCGCGGGTGCCTTGCTCACGGCTGCCGGGCTCCTCCTGATCATCGCCACGCACTGGGGCCACTTCGGTTAGGCCGGCGCTCGACTGCGTGTCAGACGCGTCGAAGTCGCGACGTCAGCTTGGCCAGAGGAACCCCGACTCCATGGCCCACGCGAGAAACAGCAGAAACCCTCCGATGCCCACGAGGATGGCGCCGCCGACGATCGTCTCGAACAGGAACTCTCTCCCCGACCGACGACGAGCCGGCAGATCCCTGGGAGTCAGTTCTCCCATGTGTGCAGTCTAGGCCCCTTGTGTCGAGAGTCACAGACGGCGTAAGCTCGCGACGCGATGCGGTTGGCTCCAGTCGTGCTGGTTCTTGGTGTCGGGCTTCTGGTCGCGGGTTGCGGAGGCAACTCGGTCGCGACTCGCACCTTCCGCACCCCATCCTCCGCGATGGAGCCGACGCTCCTGTGCGCGAGAGGAGCCGAGGCCCCCGGCTGCACCGGAACGGCAGACGACCAGATCGTTGTGCAGCTCACCGGATCCAAGGGCCTCAAGCGAGGCGACATCCTCGTCTTCCGCACTCCAGGCGACGCCGCGCTGAAGTGCGGCGAGGGGGGGATCTTCGTCAAGCGGCTCATCGGGCTGCCGGGCGAGACCGTGCACGAGGACAAGCACGGCTTCATCGACGTCGACGGCAAGCAGCTCTCGGAGCCGTACATCTCGTCCGCCGCGCGAGAGGCAGACATCCAGCACTTCGGAGTGACGTGGCACGTCCCACAGGGGGCGTACTTCACCATGGGCGACAACCGCTCGAACTCGTGCGACTCGCGCACGTGGGGCGGCGTCCCGGCCAAGAACGTCATCGGGCCGGTCACGAAGATCCTCCGCGACGGCAAGACCCTGTCCGTCAGCCGCTGAGGACGTCGGCGGAGCAGCTTGCGACAAGTGCGCTCCGCCAGTCCTCGACCCCCGCAAGTTGCGGGTGAGCGACATCAACGCCGACGGCCGGCCAGGACTCGAGCCCGACCGCACTCGCTCCGCCAACCGTCCCGATCTCGAGCAGGTCGTCCACCGTGAAGACGTCGCGCCGCCCGGACTGGCGTCGGGCGATCCCGTCGAGCTCGCGCAGCTCCTCGAGCGGGTCGATCCTCACGTTCGAGTCGGAACCGATGCAGAGCGGGATCCGCCGGTGGAGGAGCCGCTCGACCGGCAGGAAGCCGTCGCCGAGGTTCGCCTCCGTCGTCGGACAGGCGCAGACACGCGCGCCGGCCGCGGCGAGCAGGTCGAGTTCGTGGCCGTCGGCGTGCGTCGCGTGCACGACCGTCGTGCGCGGGCCGAGGCAGCCGCACGCGTCGAGCAGCTCGATCGGGCGCAGATCGTGCTCGGCGAGGCACTCGTCGATCTCACGCGGCTGCTCGTCGGCGTGGACATGGAGCGGCAGCTCGTGCGCGGCGGCGTAGCGGCCGAGCTCCTCGAGCCAGTCGCGGGGACACGCGCGGACGGAGTGGGGGGCGACACCGACGCGGATTCCCCCGGCCCGCAGCTCCTCGAGCTGGTGCAGATACTCGGCGACCGACTCCTGGCGAAAGCGCTCGATCCCGCCGCGCGCGTAGGCCACGTGGAGCAGGACGAGCTCGATCCCAACCTCCGCCGCAGCCTCGGCCGCCGCGCGTCCCTCCTCGAGCCCGAGATAGTGGAACTCCCCGACCGCGGTGTAGCCGGCCGCGCGCAGCTCGCGATAGACGTCCACGTACTCGCGCCGGACGCTCTCCGCTGTCTGCGCCACCGCGAGCTCGAGCATCGTCTCGCGCCAAGCCCAGAAGTCGCCGCCTTCGGTGCGCCCGCGCAACGCCCGCTGGAACGCGTGGCAGTGCGCGTTGACAAAGCCGGGGATCCGAGGCAGCTCCTGCACGCCCGTATCCTTCCTCACATGGAGGCTCAGGCTCCCGCGGTCTCGACGCCACTCGCGCAGATTCCCAATGCGCTGACGATCGCGCGGCTCGCGCTGATCCCGATCTTCGTCGTGCTCATGGTGCAGGCCGGCCACGACCCGAGCTGGCCCGCCGGCATCGTGTTCGGGATCGCCGGGATCACGGATCAGATCGACGGCTTCCTGGCGCGCCGCTGGCACGTCGAGTCGCGCTTCGGGCAGATCGCCGACCCGCTCGCCGACCGGCTGATGATCGACGCGGCCGTGATCCTCCTCGCGTACTACGACCGGCTGCCCTGGCTCGGGCTCGCCGTCATCATCGGCCGTGACGTCATGCTGCTCGCCGGCGCCCGGGTTCTCGCTCCGCGCGGGATCGAGATCGAGGTGAATACGATCGGTAAGGCCGCGACGTGGCTGCTCTACGCGGGAATCGCCTTCCGCATCGTCACGCATCCCTCGACGCAATGGCCGCTGTACCTCTTCTGGGCCGGGCTCGTGCTCGCCGTGGTCGCCGCCGTGTTCTACATCCGGACGGCACGGAAAGAACTGCGCCGATGAAAGCCGTCGTCATGGCCGGGGGCGAGGGCACGCGGCTGCGCCCCCTGACCTCGAACCAGCCCAAGCCGAT
>DATFSG010000167.1:0-6448 GCA_035262765.1 Gaiellaceae bacterium
AACTGCTGCTCGGCCGAGGCCGGCCGCCGCAGGTTCCACAGCGCGGCGCCGTAGACGATCTTCGCGCGCAGGTCGTCCTTCGCCGCTGCCCGCTTGAGCGCCGCGAGTTGCTGCACAGGAGGCAGTGAGCCGATCGAGGCCGGCGGGGAGATGCCGGTGATCAGGATCGGCAGGCCCGGAATCGTGTTCGGGTGGAGCGCGTCCTCGGCGTCGACGCCGTAGGGAGAGTCCGGGAACTCGCTCGCGGTCTTGCGCCACGCGGCGACCGCATCGGCGTTCCGGCCGGCCTGGTAGTCCGCCCAGCCCAGGTTGAGGAGCGCCGCGGGCTGGTGCGGATGCGCTGCGACGAGCCGCTTGACGGCCGGAAGGCTCTCCGGCCCGCGCCAGTCGGCGAACAGCGCACCGAGCTGAGCCTCGAGCGAGTGGTACCGCCGGAAGATCGCGGCCGCCTGCGCGGCCTTGTGATCCTTGTCCAGCAGCGTCTCCGCTTGCGCCAGCGCGCGCGCCTCGGCGCTCTCGGCCAGGCTGAACTCGAGCTGAACCGGAGGCGGCCCCGAGCGCGCCTTCGTGACCGCGCCGGGAACCGTCGTGTGTTCGCCGTGCGTCTGGAAGACGGTCACCCCCACCACGGCGCTCGCGGCGATCGCTGCGGCGCCTGCGACGAAAAGGACGACACGGCGCCTGCGATCGACCGCCAGAGGGGATGCGTCCGTCGCCACGCCCCGAGCGTAGCCCGGAAGCGGCTCGCTATCTTTCCGAAAGCAATGCCCAACTACCGCGAGCTCCTCCAACAGGTCAAGTCTGAGATCGACGAGGTCGACGTCACGCAGGCGCGCGACCTTCTCGCTGCCGACGACCGCCCCCTCCTCGTCGACGTGCGGGAGCTCGACGAGTGGACCGAGGGCCGGATCCCCGGCGCGATCCACATCCCGCGCGGCAATCTCGAGTCGCGGATCGAGCAGGCGGCGCCCGACCACGCGCAGCCGCTGCTCGTCTACTGCGCCGCGGGCAACCGCTCGGCCTTCGCCGCGAAGTCGCTCGAGGAGCTCGGCTACGAGAGCGTCGTCTCGCTGGCGGGCGGCTACACCGGCTGGAAGCGCAGCGGCCTCCCCACCGAGCTTCCGCGCACGCTCGACGGCGCGAAGCGGCAGCGCTACAGCCGTCATGTCCTCATCCCGGAGGTCGGCGAGGAGGGACAGCTCAGGCTGCTCGACTCGCGCGTCCTGCTGCTCGGCGCGGGGGGGCTCGGCTCGCCGGCAGCGCTCTATCTCGCCGCGGCCGGCGTCGGACGGCTCGGGATCGTCGACGACGACCGAGTGGACGCCTCGAACCTCCAGCGCCAGGTCATGCACTCCACGGGCCGCCTCGGCGAGTGGAAGGCGGAGTCGGCCAAGCGGACGCTCGAGGAGCTGAACCCCGACGTCGAGGTCGTCCCCTACATCGAGCGGATCACGTCGGAGAACGTCGAGCGGATCCTCGCCGACGGCTGGGACGTGATCGTCGACGGCGCCGACAACTTCCCGACCCGCTACCTGATCAACGACGCCGCCGTCTGGCACGACATCCCCCTCGTGCACGGCTCGATCTACCGCTTCGAGGGTCAGGCCACCGTGTTCAAGCTGGGAGCCGGCCCCTGCTACCGCTGCCTCTTCCCGCAGCCGCCGCCGCCCGAGCTCGCGCCGAGCTGCGCGGAGGGCGGCGTGCTCGGCGTCCTGCCGGGCATCGTCGGCTCCCTCCAGGCGAGCGAGGCGCTCAAGCTGTGCCTCGGCGTCGGCGAGCCGCTCGTCGGACGGCTGCTGCTGTTCGACGCGCTCGCGACCGAGTTCAGCGAGGTCAACCTCCGCCGCGATCCGAACTGCCCGGTCTGCGGCGAGTCGCCGACGATCACGGAGTACATCGACTACGTGGAGTTCTGCTCCGGAAGGCCGACACACGCATGAGCCGGATTCGCATCCCACCGATGCTGCGCGGCGAGGTCGGCGGCGCGCGCGAGGTTCCCGCCGAGGGCGGCACCGTGCGCGAGTTGCTGTTCGACCTGATCGCCCGCTTCCCGGGGCTGCGGCCGCAGCTCGTGGAGGACGGCGACATCGCGTCCTACGTGAACGTCTACGTCGAGGGAGAGGACGTCCGGACGCTTGACGGCCTCGACACGTCGGTCGACCACGGCTCGACCGTGATCCTCCTCCCCGCCATGGCCGGCGGCTGATGCCGACGGTCCAGGAGCTATACGAGCTCTGGGCCACCGAGGCATATCCCGAGCTCAAGGCGTCGCTCGAGCAGAGCCTGGAGCCGCGCGGGCTCGAGTCGCTGAGAGAGACGTTTGCCTCACTCGACCCGCAACCGGGTCAGGTCGTCGTCGACATCGGCGCCCGCGACGCGGTCGGAGCGATCCGGCTTGCCCAGCAGCACGGGCTGCGCGCGGTCGCAGTCGACCCGGTACCGCTCCACTGTGAGCGAGCGCGCCAGGCCGTCGCGGAGGCGGGGCTCGAGGACCGGATCGAGGTCGTCGAAGGGGCGATCGAGGATCTGCCGCTCGCCGACGCTTCGGTCGATTGGATCTGGTGCCGCGACGTTCTCGTCCACGTCGACGTGCGCCGGGGGCTCGCCGAGTGCGAACGCGTCCTGCGCCCCGGCGGCGCGATGGTCGCCCATGTGACGCTCGCGACCGAGCGGCTCGAGCCGCGTGAGGCGGCTGAGCTAGCAGCCCTGGCCGCGATTGTTCCCGAGAGCTTCACGGCCGCAGCGATCGAGGCGGCGGCCGCCGAAGCGGGCTTCATCACGCGCGAGGAAGACGTGATCGGCTCGGAGTGGCGCGAACGCGCGCTCGAGGACGGTGACTGGGACGCCGCCGGCACTCTGCTCGCGATCGCCCGTCTCGACCGGCAGCGTCCCGAGCTCGTGGAGCACTACGGCGCGATTGCAGTGGACGTCGCTCGGAATGGGTTCTTGTGGGGCATCTACCAACTCCTGGGGAAGCTGTGTCCGACCGTTTACGTGTGGTCGAAGACGTCCTCGGCCTGATCGGCAATACGCCCCTCGTGGCGCTGCCGAGGCTCTCTCCGCCCGGCGTCACGATCTACGCGAAGCTCGAGGGCCAGAACCCGACCGGGTCGATCAAGGACCGCGTCGCGCTGGCGATGATCGACGCGGCCGAGACCGCCGGCGAGCTCGAGCCGGGCCGCGAGCTGCTCGAGCCGACCTCGGGCAATACCGGCATCGCGCTCGCGCTCGTCGCCAAGCTCAAGGGCTATCCGCTCACGTGCGTCCTGCCCGAGAACGCGACGGAGGAGCGGCGGCGGCTCCTGCGGTTGTACGGCGGGACGATCGTCGAGTCGCCCGGTGCCGAGGGCTCGAACGGCGCCGTTCGGATGGCGCTCGAGCTCGCGGAGCGGGAGCCGCGCTACTTCATGCCGTTCCAGTACGCGAACGAGGCAAACCCGCGCGCGCACTTCGAAGGCACCGGCGCGGAGATCGCGGAGGCGCTCGAACGCGTCGACGTCCTCGTCGCGGGCCTCGGCACCGGCGGGACGCTGATGGGCGCCGGCGACCGCCTGCGGGAGAGCTTCCCCGACGTCGTCGTCGCAGCCGCCGAGCCGCTCCCGGGCGATCCCGTGATGGGCCTACGGTCGCTGGACGATGGCTACGTGCCGCCGATTCTCGACGTGGCGAAGCTCGACCGGAAGATCCTCGTCTCGAACGAGGAGGCGGTCGCGGGCGTGCACGCGTTGCTCGAGCGCGAAGGCATCTTCGCGGGCGTGTCGAGCGGCGCCGTGGTTCACGTCGCGCGGCGGCTTGCCGGCGAGCTGGACGAAGGCGTCGTCGTCTGCGTCCTCGCCGACGGCGGCTGGAAGTACCTCTCCGCCGGCTTCTGGCAGGGCGAGGAGATCGACGAGAGCAAGCTGTGGTGGTAGTCCCGCCAGCGGTGCGCGAGGCGATCGCCGCTCACGGACGGGAGCAGCTGCCGAACGAAAGCTGCGGCCTGCTCGTGCTCCGCGACCGCGTCGCGGACCGCTACGAGCCGGCCCGCAACGCGGCCGAATCGCCCTACCGCTTCGAGCTCGAGGTCGACCCCGAGCTCTGGTTCCTCGAGGACGACGGCTACGAGCTCGCGGTCGTCCACTCGCACGTGTCGGCGCCGCCGCGTCCGTCCCGCACGGACGTCGAGAACGTCGGCCTCTGGGCCGGCCGCCCGTACGTCATCTACTCGGTCGCCCGCGACGAGCTCGCGGCCTGGACGATCACGGACGGCGCGATCGAGCCGCTCGATATCGGCTGAATCAGGCGTTATCGTCGCCGGCAGAGTGCGCCGTGCGTTTGCTTCCGCCGCAGTAGTCGCTGTCGCAGCGCTCCTCGCCGGTTGCGGCGGGTCATCGGACTCGCTCACGGCGATGCAGAGCCAGCTAGTGAGCCGCGGGTTCGCTGCCGCCGACTGCCAGCACTCACCATCCGAGAAGAAACGCTTCGCGTTCGGCGCCGAGCACAAGGAGCGCGGAGTCACTTGGTGCCGCGTCCGCTACGGGCCACACACCGGCTGGTCGCCGTATCCGGCGCGCCTCCGGCACGGCGTGGTCCTCCCGCTCCGTGGGTGCCGCGAGGATGGAGACTGGCTCGTGCCCAGCGGGTTCGGCTTCGGCAATGCGCTTCGCCACGTCCGCGCCGTCTGTCGCGAGCGGCAGGGGATCGGCTGGTACCTGACGGCGGTCGAAGGATCGACGCACTACACGTCGCGGCCGTTTCCGTACACCGATCCTATCGCGATCCTCTCCGTCTACCGGTTCTCGCCGCGCTCGCTGCCCGCGATCCTTGCCCAGGTGGGCTGGGGCGACACCGGCCAGCCGTACGAGCTGTTCACGTTCAGCGGTCACCGCATCGTTCCCGTGCACATGACTTTCCTGCACGGCGGAGTGTGGAGCGGGCTAGCCGGTGGCGGCGCGGCGTTCCACGGTCAAGGCGTCTTCTGCACGAAGAGGCACGGAAACTTCGTGCTCACCCAGGTCGATTGGGACGGCCCTGGCGGAAACGCTCCCATGGTCCACGACAAGCACGGCGGTACCAGTCCCGCACCGGCCGACCGTGTCCAGGTCAGCTCGGAGCGCTGGACGTTCAGCGGCCAGCCGCTCACACAGCGCAGCGTCGTGAAGCTGCCGGTGAAGTGGACGACCTACCGAGCTGCGGCCGCGCTCGAGAACGCGCAGTGCTGAGTCGTCACTCAGGCGTGACGCTGGTGCGGCTGAGCAGGAAGCCGGAACCGACGCTCTTGACGATGCAGTGCACTCCGCGTCTGTGCGCGGTGCAGCGGAAAGGCCCGTATGAGATCGAGTGCCCGTAACGCAGTTTCCGCGCGCTCTGAGGAGCGTTACCCACGCACTTGAGACCGTGGCAGATCAGGAGACGGCCCAACGGAGTGAGGGTCGCTCCGATGGCTTTGCTCGCATTCACCTTCGGCGGCTCGATCGCACAGAACACTCGCCTCGGGAGGTCGGGCACCAGGTCGATGTCGCAGTTGGCTCCGTTCGGCCCCGGCGTGTAGAAGAACCGCTGCTGCTGCGGCGAGGCGGCGCCGGCCGGAGCCCGCAGCCGCTGCAGCGAGCACGAGAACCGCCATCAAGAGAATCAGACCCCTCATTCGACCTCGTCATCGTCGATGTAGTCCGCGACCGGGTCGCGCGGCTGCGGTCGCTCCTCGAACGTGACCGCGATGCGCTCGATGCGGTTGCCCTCGACCTCGAGCACGTCGAAGCGCATTCCGTCGTGGGAGACGTCGTCACCCGGCTCCGGAGCCCGACCGAGCTGGCCGAAGACGAAACCGCCGACGGTGTGGAAATCCTCGTCCGGCAGGTCGGTTCCGAAGCGCTCGTTGAAGTCGTCGATCGAGAACATCCCGTCGATGCGGAACTCGTCCTCGCCGATCTGCTCGACCGGCTCCTCGGGGACGTCGAACTCGTCCTCGATCTCGCCGACGATCTCCTCGAGCAGGTCTTCGAGCGTCGCGATCCCGACCATCGCGCCGTACTCGTCGACCACCACCGCGAAGTGGTTGTTCGTCTGCCGGAACTCCTGCAGAAGCGAGGCGAGGTCCTTCGTCTCCGGGACGACGTACGCCTGCCGGAGCAGCCCCTCGAGCCGGACGTCGGCCAGGCCGCGATCGTGGATCGCGCTGAACAGGTCGCGCACATGGAGGACGCCGGCAATGTCGTCGAGCGAGTCGCGATAGACCGGGTAGCGCGTGTACGGCGAGTCGAGGACGACCGCGAGCACCTCCTCAGGCGGCAGGTCGACCGACACCGCGGCGACGTCGGGCTTCGCGACCATCACGTCGGCGACGTCCTTGTCCCCGAAGACGAAGACCTTGTCGATCATCGCCCGCTCGTCCTCCTCGATCTGCCCTTGCTGGGTCGAGCGGGAGACGAGCATGCGGAGCTCGGCCTCGGAGTGAACCTCGCGCTCG
>DATFSG010000168.1:0-8155 GCA_035262765.1 Gaiellaceae bacterium
CTTCAGCGCCGCGTCCGGGTACTGGCGGATCTGCGCGAGCGCCAGCTGTCGCCTCGCCTGCTGCTCGGCGTCGAGTTCCTCGTCGATGATCTGTCCCTCGATCTCCGCCATCCGGCGGGACTGTACCCTCGCCGAGGTGGAACCCAAGGAGCTTCGGGAGATCATGAGCGAGGGCGCGACGCACGCGGAGACGCCGCAGGAGCGCCGCGAGCGCGAGCAGCTCGAGGCGGATCTCGAGTCGAGCCCGGTGCGCGGGCAGCCGCTCCCGCAGCGGCTCCGCAATTTCCGGCCCGATTCGACGTCGGGAGTGCAAGCGCTCGGCGGGCCGACCGCGTGGATGCGCCGTCTGCGCGCAATCGAGGACGCACTCGAGCAACACAAGCAGCGGCTCGGGGAGGCGTGGCGCGAGCTTGCGGAGGAGCTCGAGGATCCGGCGGAGTTCGCGGCCGCCTGGCGCAAGCAGGCGCGCGACTGGAACTTCACACGGGTGAACGACCTGATCGATCGCCACAACCGGAACTTCCCTGCCGAGGCGCGCCTGCCGATGGACCCGCGCACGCGCGACTTCGTCCGGGTCAACGGCCGTTCCTACCTGCGCGAGCCGCTCGGCCCGGACTGGGTGCTCGAGCGTTTCCCGCCGGACCGCACCGCCGCGCTCGCGGCGTGACGATTCGCCCCATCCAGCCCGAGGACGCCGAAGAGCTCGCCGCGCTCTACCTCGCCAATCGCGACTTCCTGGCGCCGTTCGAGCCGATCCGGCTCGACGGTTTCTTCACGGCCGAGAATCAGCGGCAGCGAATCGCGGAGCGCGCCGCCGACGGCTTCCATCAGTTCGCGATCCTCGACGACGGCGCGATCGCCGGCACGATCAACGTCTTCCACATCGTCCGCGAGGTCCTGATGAGCGGGACGATCGGCTACTGGGTCGACCGGGAGCGGAACGGCCGCGGGCTCGCGACCGCCGCGCTCGAGGAGGTCGTCGCATACATGTTCGGGGAGCTCGGGCTTCACCGTGCCGAAGCCGCAACACTCGTGGAGAACGTCGCGTCGCAGCGCGTACTGGAGAAGGCCGGTTTCGAGCGGATCGGGCTGGCGCGGCGCTATCTGCGCATCAACGACGAGTGGCGGGACTTCATCCTGTTCCAGCGCCTGGCCGACGACTAGCGGTTCTCGTCGTACTGTGCGGCGCCCTCGACCAGAGGAATCCACGGCTCGCGGCGCTTGATCCAGAGCTCCGCCTGCGGCCGTAGCTCGAACGGAGCATCGTCGAGGGAGCCGAGCTGGATCTCGACCTCTTCCTCGTCGATGAGGAACAGACGCGAGCCGCACTGCGGGCAGAAGCTGTCGTGCTCGTAGGTCGCGTACTCGCCGGTCGACTCGAACGCGTCGCGCGGCCAGTGGCCGTAGATCGTGTAGGTGCTGCCCGACCGCTTCCGGCAGTCGGCGCAGTGGCAGCGTCCGACGTGGAACGGCTCGCCGCTGACCGTATAGCGGACGGCGCCGCAGAGACATCCTCCGGTGCGCATCACACGGATTGTGGATCAACGTCGACGACCGCCGCGAGGCCGGCGCGGCGCATCGCGGGCGCCGCGGCTGCGAGCAGCGCCGCCGCGCGGGAGGCCAGGGCACGCGGCCGGTCTGTCTTGCCCACGAGCTGCGCCCGGTGACGGCCGCGCAGCCTCAGCAGCGGCGCGGGGCCGAGCAGCTCGAACTCGGGCAGGCTCGCCTTGAGCTCCTCGAGCGCGCGCGTCGCGTCTGCGAGGTCCGGACCGGATACGAGCACGCGCACGAGGTGCCGGAACGGCGGGTAGCCGAGCGCCCGCCGTCGCTCGAGCTCGCCGGCGAGGAAGCCGGCGACGTCGTGACGTGCGGCGTGCTCCACCGCGCGCGACTCCGGCTGGAACGTCTGGATGAGGACGCGTCCCGGAGCGTCGCGCCCGCTGCGCCCGGCGAGCTGGGTGAGGAGCTGGAAGGTGCGCTCCTCGGCGCGGAAGTCGGGCAGGCCGAGCCCGGTGTCGGCGTCGACGACGGCTGCGAACTCGACGCCCGCGAAGTGATGGCCCTTCGCGACCATCTGCGTCCCGACGAGGACGGCGCGCTCGGCGCGCGCGAACCGCTCGAGCGCCTCCCGCAGCTGCTCGGGCTTCGCGATCGCGTCCGCGTCGAGCCGGATCCGCTCCAGCTCCGGGACGTGGCGCTCGAGCTCGCGCTCGAGCCGCTGCGTCCCGGCTCCGATGCGCGCGAGCTCGGGCGAGCCGCACTCGGGGCACGTCTCCCCGGCCGCCTCGCGCGCGCCGCAGTGGTGGCAGCGAAGCGTTCCGTCTCCATGCAACGTGAACGCGACGTCGCAGTTCCGGCAGCGGCGGGTGACTCCGCACGCGCGGCAGTGGAGCGCCGGCGCGACGCCGCGCCGGTTGAGCAACAGGATCGCCTTGCCACCGCGTTCCGCGAGCCGCCCTAGCTCGGAGAGGAGCGGCGCCGAGAGCGGGTAGCCCGTCTCGTGGCGCAGGTCGACGACCCGCACCGTCGGCATCGGCGCGCCGATCCGGCCGCCGAGCTCGAGCCGCTCGAGCGCCTGCCACGACTCAGGCCTGGGCGTCGCCGAGCCGAAGATGGCGACCGCGCCCTCGAGCGCCGCCCGCTTGGCGGCGACGGTGCGCGCGTCGTAGCGCGGGTCCGACTCCTGCTTGTACGACGCGTCGTGCTCCTCGTCGACGCAGATCACGCCGAGCGACGGGAGCGGCGCGAACACGGCCGAACGGGCGCCGACGACAACGGACGCCTCACCCGCGACGATCCGCTCGCGCTCGTCCCTCCGCTCGGCCTCGGAGAGGCCCGAGTGCAGCAGCGCCACGCGGTCGCCAAAGCGTGCGCGGAAACGACCAAGCGTCTGCGGCGTCAGCGCGATCTCGGGGACGAGGACGATCGCGCCGCGCCCGGCCGCGAGAGCGGCTTCGCAGGCGCGGATGTACACCTCGGTCTTGCCGCTGCCGGTCGCGCCCGCGAGGAGGACGTGGCCACCGCCGCTCGCCAGCAGCGCCTCGATCCGCGCGAGCGCCGCCTCCTGCGAGTCGGAGAGCCGCGCCGGCGCCGGCTCGGCAGCCAGGCCGGCCGTGGCCGTCACCTCCCGCCGCTCGCCGCGCCGCTCTGGCTGCTGCGGTGCGATCAGCGAGAGCGCGCGCGCCGGAGTCGAGCCGTAGTAGTCCGCTAGCCACAGCGCGAGGTCGACGAGCGCCGGCGGCAGCGTCTCGAGCACCCGCTCGGCGGCGACCGGCTCGACGTCGGGTGGCGCCTCGGCGTCGGCGTCGACGACGACCCCGCGGCGCCGAGAGTTGCCGAAGGGGATCGCCAGTACGGCTCCCTTCTCCACTTCGTCCTCGATCTCGTATGTGAACGGCCGCGCGAGCGAGCGGGCGCTGACGATCGGGTAGACGGAGGCGAGGCGAGACACGGGCAGCGAGCGTAGCCGGGCCGCTGGTCGTCGCCCTATCGCCCACTCGGGATGATGCCCCGGCACGCCGAAACGGCGACGATGGCGGCCGCAAGCCATGCAAGGAGGAAAAGAATGAGCGACACGGAGACCGCGCTCGGCCCCGTCGACTATCTGATCGTCGAGTGGCCGGCCGGCACGCAGCCCAACGGCGAGGGGCTCAAGGAGCTCGCCAACCTGACCGACCTCGGCCTCATTCGCGTGCTCGATCTCGTCTTCGTGACGAAGGGGGACGACGGCGAGGTGGCCGGGCTCGCGCTCGCGGACATCGACTCCGACGGCGAGCTCGACCTGATCGAGTTCGAAGGCGCGTCGTCCGGACTGATCGGCCCCGACGACTTCGACGACGCGGGCGGCGTGCTCGAGCCGGGCGCCTCGGCCGCGATCCTGCTCTACGAGAACCGTTGGGCCCGGCCGTTCGCCGAGGCGGTCAAGGCGAGCGGCGCGCAGCTCGTCGCCAGGGGAGGCATCCCCGGAGCCGACCTCGCCGATCACGCCGAGTCACTCGAGACCGCCGACGCGTAGAAAGGAAGTCCAGAAATGCCATTGCTCCGAGGAGTTGCCCGCACGGCCGTGATCGCCGGTACCGCAACTGCGGTCTCGAACCGAGTCTCCCGCCGCCAGGCGGAGCGCTGGTCCCAGGAGGACCAGGGCCAGTACCAAGAGCAGCAGTACCAGGAGCCCGCTCCTGCGGCGGCCCCGGCGGCCGACCCGCTCGAGCAGCTCAAGCAGCTCGGCGAGCTGAAGGCCTCGGGCGTCCTGACCGACGCCGAGTTCGAGGCCCAGAAGGCCAAGATCCTCGCCGGCGCCTGAGCCGAGCCCGAAGCCATGTGCCGTCCCGGCCGCGCTTGCGGCCGGGGCGGCCGTTCGCGACGATTCCGGGATGAGACTGCGGCACTCGGCACTCCCGCTCGTCCTGCTCGGTGCGCTCCTCCTACTCGCCGGCGTCGCCGACGCGAGCGGAAGCCGGAAGACGCTGATTGTCAGCCGCTGTCCCGGCCCGCCGAACGCCGAGGTCGTGCAGGCGGTCGACGGTCGGTACGTCTACGAGCTCTGGATCGGCTGCCGGCGTGGCATCGGTTTTGCCCGGTCGGTCGACGGCGGCAAGACGTTCGGTCCGTCGCGAGCGGTGCCCGGCTCCCATCGCAAGGGCCTGCACACCTGGGATCCGGCGCTCGCCGTCGCACCGAACGGAACCGTCTACGCGTCGTACATGGTCGGCCCGGACGAACGCGCGATTCGTAGCTCAGCGCCGATGAGACCGGTCGTCGCCGTCTCGCACGACCACGGAGGGTCGTTCGATCGGGTCTCGCTGCTCCCCGTGCCGGCCAAGAGGAACTTCGGCGACCGCCCGTTCCTCGCGGTCGGGCCGAACGGAGCCGTCTACGTCACATGGGACTACGGGCCGCGGCGGTTCGACGTGCGGATCATCTGTCCCCCGACGAGCAGCTGCTACTTCAGCCGTGGCGACTTCAACGCCGTAATCCAGAAGTCGCTGAACGGCGGCAAGACGTGGACGAAGCTCACCCCGATCAGCCCCGGATTCCCGCTCGGCGGCGTCTACAGCGCGCCAATCGTCGCCGAGCCCGACGGGACTCTTGATGTCCTCTATTGGCAGCATCACACGAACCCGCAGACCTTCCGGGTCTCGCCCGGCCGCGAGTACTTCACCCGCTCGACCGACGGCGGGAAGACCTGGTCGAGCCGGGTCCCGATCGGCCGGCGAGCCGGGACGATCGGCCTGAAGGAGTGGTGGATCGACGGCTCGCTCGCGCTCGATCCCGCCGGGACGCTCTACGCGAGCTGGGACACGCAGGGGCGCTCGGGCGACACCGGCTGGCTCTCCTGGTCGACGAACGGCGGCAAGCGCTGGTCCGCGCCGCTCCGCGTCGCCTCGAGCCGGACGGAGCACCTGACCGAGGTCGCGGCCGCAGGCCCGGGCAACGTCTATGTCGGATGGCAGACGGTCGTCCCAGGGAAGGGCTACGCGACGTATCTGCACCCCTTCGTGCTCGGGAAGGGCTGGACCGGCCCGGCGGTGCGGGTCTCGCCGGCCTACGGAAACCCGAAGGTCTGGCCCGGGGACACATTCGGCCTCACGGCGAAGAACGGCGACGCGCTCGTCAGCTGGGGCAGCGCCAACCACGGCCGACGACGCGGCTCGGAGATCTACTTCTCGACGGTCAAGCTTCCGCCGCGCTAGCGCGCTCGATGTGTGAGCACGCGCGCCCAGTGGGTCTCGACGCGCTTCAGCGAGCGGCCGGCCTTCTTCGGTCCGGACATCGTGAGATTGAGCTCGTTGCGACCGACATCGAGCGCGACGACGTCGACAACCAGCGGGACAGTGCCTACCGAGCTCTTCACGTTGACCACTGCCCGAAAGGCGCGCGTGCGGGGCGCGACGTGAGGAAAGGCCAGCCGGCCGAACGAGATGACCTTCCCGCTCGCGCCGAGGGACTTCGCGAGGTCGCGCCGGAGGCACGATGGCACCTGCGGGGCGATGACCGTCCGCCGCCAATCCTTGCCCACCATCGCGGCAGTCCTCAGCACCTGCGAAATGGTGTCGAGCACGAATCCGGGCTTCTGCCAGACCGACTCGGACGCACCGATCACCACGAGATCCGATTGCTTCGGCCGGTAGGAGCACTTCAGGGCGGCGGGCAGATGCGGCTTCTTGAAGCCGCCTGCCCAGCCGGCGCCGACGTCCGCACGGTGCAGCACCTCAGCCCGGGCCAGCTTGTTGCCCGCCTTCGTGAGCGCGATCTTCTCCTTCGCGGGGTTGCCCGCGAGGACGACCCCGGCGGAGACCAAGGCGACGACGACGGCTGCGAACAGCCCAAACGGAACACGCCTCAACACGACACGAACCCCTCCACGGCGCGCGGAGTCTAGCCGCGTTTTTTCTAGACGCCGGCGGCGGTGACGACGAAGTCCGTCGCGAAGCCGAGCAGGATCCCGGCCACGAGCAGCCAGGAGACGAGCACCGGGTGGCCGTGCTTGCGGTTGACCGCGAAGAGTTCCTGCACGACGTAGAGGATCGAGCCGCCGGCGACCGTGAAGAAGACGACCGAGAGAGCGTCGCTCGTCCACGCCTGTCCCACGACCGTCCCGAGGAACGTCGGGGCGCCTCCGATCACGCCGAGCAGCAGGATGAGGCGCCAGCTCGGGACGATCCCGGCGCCGCTGAGCGGCCCGCAGATCCCGAATCCCTCCGTCGCGTTGTGCAGGCCGAAGCCGATGATCAGCGTCACCGCCAGCGCGATCTCGTTCGCCGCTGCCGACTGGCCGATCGCGAGCCCCTCGCCGAAGTTGTGCACGCCGATCCCGATCGCGATCAGGAACGAGAGCCTGATGGCCGGGTTCGTGAGGTCGAATTGCCGCCGCTCGGTGAACTCGTCGACTGCGGCCGCGCCCGGCCCGATCAGCGGCGACGAACGCCGACCGGCCCGCTCCTTCATCCAGGCGTCGTAGTAGACGAGGCTCATCAGCCCGGCGACGAAGCCGACGACGCCGAGCACGCTGAGCTCGGCGACCTTGCCCCAATCGCTCGCGTGGATCGACGTGTCGATCGGGTCGACGGCGTTGGACATCACGTCCCAGAAGAGGAAGACGAGGATGCCGGTCGCGAGCGAGGAGAGCCCGGCGCGCGCGTTGGGGCCGAGGCCGCGCATGCGCCCGACTGGCAGGCCGAGGAAGATCGTCGCGCCGGCGATCGCACCAAGGAGGAATATTTGCGCTGTTGACATCTCTAGTTGCCTGACTGCCCTTGTAAGGGTGCCCTTACACGCGGGCCGAGGGGCAATATAGCTGGGTGCCCGCCGCTGGCCACTCGGTAGACGAGTACCTCGAGACGATCTACTTCCTCGCCTTCCCGATCGGGGAATACACGCCGCACGGCGCCGGCTCGCCGCCCCTCGCCTCGCGGGTGGCGGAGATGCTCCACGTCTCGCGAGCTTCGGCCGGCGAGATGCTGAAGCGGCTCGAGGCCGAGGGGCTGATCGAGCGCGGCAAGAAGAAGGAGGCGCTGCTCACCGAGAGCGGCCGCGAGCGCGCCGAGCGGGTGGTGCGCAAGCACCGGATCATCGAGCGGCTGCTAACCGACTTCATGGGCTACACCGGTTACGAGTCGCACGAGCGCGCTGACGAGCTCGGCGACACGTTCAGCGACGAGATGATCGAGCGGATCGACGACAAGCTCGGCCATCCACAGCGGTGCCCGCACGGCTGGCCCGTCGATCCGGCGGTCGAGCAGGCGGAGAACGCCGAACTCACGCCGCTCGCAACGCTGTCGGCCGGGACGCGGGCGACGATCGTCCGCCTCGCCGAGCACGACGGCGACCTCCTGCACTGGTTCTACGACCAGGGGCTCGTGCCGGGCACGAGCATCCTCGTGCGCACCGCCGAGCCGGCGGCGGATCAGTTCACGGTCGCGATCGAGAAGGTCGGCGAGCGGGCGATCTCCGAGAAAGCCGCCGCCGGGCTGTTCGTCAGACCTTCGTAGCCTCCGCGAGACCTGCGGCGGCGCGCAGCGCGTCGGCGCGGTCGGTCCGCTCCCACGTGAAGTCGCCGTCCTCGCGGCCGAAGTGGCCGTACGCGGCCGTCTTCGCGTAGATCGGCCGGCGCAGGTCGAGGTCGCGGAGGATGGCGGCCGGACGCAGGTCGAAG
>DATFSG010000169.1:0-8158 GCA_035262765.1 Gaiellaceae bacterium
CTTCCTGCCGTTCGCCAAGGTCGCGGCGGCGGTCAGCTAGAAGCGCTGCGGCGCGGGTGCGGGCATGAACGCCTCCTGCACCCGCGCCAGCACCTTCTCGCGCGTCCCCTCCTCCACCGGCTGGAGGCCGCCGAGCTCGAGTCGCGCGAGCTCTACCCGCCCCTTCGCGCGCACCGGCAGGAAGCCGAAGTCGGCGAGGAAGTCGGCCGGGAAAATCGTGCGGTGGACATGGAAGCGCTCGAAGTTCGTCTCACCCTCGGGGTAGCGGTAGGCGAAGGCCTCCAGCGCGCGGGCACCGCGCTCGCGCGAGTCGCCGATCGCGGTGAGGAAGAGCGACTGCATCACCCACGGGCGCGACGGGTCGGTCAGGTAGGCGCACGTGACGAGGACCGCGTCGTCGCTCGGCGGGCCGGCCGGGAGCTCGCGCGAACGCGGGAAGAGCTCCGCCGGGCCGTACTGCATCGAACCAAGCAGCCGTCCGTCGCCGTCGTGGTAGACCGTCCCCCACGCGCCCCACTCGTCCTCGGCCTCGCGGATCCACTTGCGCTTGTCGGTGCTGCGCCCGTTCCGCGTCTGCCACCAGATGCACTCGTGGCAGACCGTCGGCGCCGTCTCGATCGTTGCTCCCGTGAGCCCGGAGATCCGCGTGGTCACGCTTCAGGCCCCACGGCGTCGACGACGACTTCCACGGCCGCCGGCTCGATGTCGGCCATGTTGCGGAGGTACTCGCGTACGCGCTCCTGGACGCGCCTGCCAACCGCGGGGATCGACGCTCCCCACTCGGTGACGAGATGCAGCTCAACCCGCACCGCGCCGTTCTCGCCCGACACGCGCACCGCGTGCTTCCGCGGCAGCGGACTGTCTGCGAGCCCTCGCACTCCGTCGACTTCCTTCGCCGCATCCGCAGCGTAACGGGCGAGGATCTCGGTCGAGATCGACGCCTGACCGGCCATAGCGGGGTCAGCGTAGCGCTGCTCTGAGCACCAGCTCGGTTGCTTCGGGACGTGCCGCGAAGCGGAAGGGGACGAAGGTGGTGCCGAGCCCGGCCGAGACGTGCATCGTCGCCGCTTCGCTCCGGTAGATGCCGGCGTTGTAGCTCGCTGTCGGATGGGCGAAGCGGATCTTCCCGCCCGGGAACGGGAGCGCGATCTGGCCGTCGTGCATGTGTCCGGCGAGGACGAGGTCGAAGCGGCCCGGCTCCAGCTGGTCGAGGACGCGCGGGTAGTGGCAGAGCAGGATCGAGAAGTCGGCCTCTCGGGCGAGCCGGTTCGGGTCGAGCCGGGCCCGGCCGCGCACGATCAGCCGCGGGTCGGCTCCGGCGATCCACACGCTCCGGCCCCGCAGCTCGAGCAGCTTCCCCTCGTCGCGCAGCAGCGTGGCCGGCTCGAGCTCCTCCAGGTCGGAGCGTCGTGCCTGCGGGTCGCGGCTGAGGGCGATGTCGTGGTTGCCGAGCACGGCGAACGTCGGCCGCGGGAGCACGCGCACGAACCGGCGCAGCATAGGCTCGCCCCGGGGATGCGTGAGGAGATCGCCGCTGACGGCGACGAAGTCCGGCTTGCGCTCGCGCGTCCAGACCGCAGCCTGCCAGGCGGCGCCGATCCCCGGCGACGGCACGCCGAAGTGGAAGTCCGAGAGATGCACGATCCGCAACCTGTCGAGCTCCGGCGGCAGCCCCGGCACCTCGACCTCGAGCTCGCGGAACCGCACCCAGCCCGCTTCGAGCAGGCCCCAGCCGGCAGCCGCGCCGGCGAGCGCGCCGACGCGCTTCAGACTTCCAGCCGCTCGAGCGCCGGCCGCGGATCGACGATGTGGCGCTTGAACTTCAGCTCCGCTTCCTCGAGCCCCGCCGCGACGCCGACGAGCTGGGCGAGGTGGAGGATCGGCATCTGGAAGGTGCGGCCCGTCGCCGCCTCGAGCTTCTGCTGCCAGGCGTCGAGCGAGAGATGGCAGAGCGGGCACGGCGTGACCATCACGTCCGCGCCGGCCTCGATCGCCTGCTCGACCGGCTGGATGACCTCGCCGAGCGCCGTCTCCTCGCGCGCCGCGATGATCGGGAACCCGCAACACTTGATCTTCGCCGGGTAGTCGATCGCCTCGCCGCCGCAGGCCTGGATGATCCGCTCGAGCGACCACGGCCGGTCCGGATCCTCGAAGCCCATGATCTTCGACGGCCGCAGGATCTGGCAGCCGTAGAACGGCGCCACCTTCAGCCCCTTGAGGCCGCGGTGAGCGACCTCCTTCAGCCGCTCGTAGCCGTCGCCCTCGGCGATCTCCCAGAGGAAGTGCCGCACCTCGACGGTGCCGGAGTACGCCGGTACGCCAACGGTCTCGAGGTTCTCGTTGACGCGCGCCAGCAGGTCGGCGTCGCCCTGGAGCATGAAGTTCGCCTGGCGCAGGTTGAGCGTGCAGACGTTGCAGACCGTCATCAGCATGTCGCAGCCCGTCGCCTCGGCGTAGGCCAGGATCCGCGCGTTGAGGTGGAGGTAGTAGTCGGGCTCGGCCTCGTGGATGTCGCCCGCGCCGCAACACGTCACCGACTCGAGCTCCACGAGCTCGAGGCCGACCATGGGCGCGAGCGCCTTCGTCGAGCTGTCGAGCTCTTTCGCGGACAGGGACGCGAGGCAGCCCTTGTAGTAGGCGACTCTCTTCACGGGCGTCTCGGTCGCGCTCACGTCTTTGCTTCCTCCTCGACTTCGGGTAGCCACGGCCTCGGAGCCGCGCCGGGGCGTTCGTAGATCTCTTCGAGCGACTCGTTCGCATGACCGTGCGCGAGCCGCTCGAGCGCGCGCTCGCCCTGGACGATCCCCTGAGCGCCCTGGCGATCCTGCTCCTGAACGACCTTGCGCAGATTGCGGGCCTCGTCCACGTTCGCCGCCGCGTGCGGGAACGGAATGGGGCGCACCTTGCCGTGGCGCGCGAGGCTGGCGCCGAACTTCAGCTGCTTGATCGCGGACACGTAGCCCTGCGTCTTCGGGATCAGCTCCTCCTCGCGCAGCCAGCCCGTCGTCTGGGCGGAGGTGACGAACCACTTCGCGTGCTTCGCGCCCATGTCGCGGTCGATCCCGAGCCGGATCGACTCGGCGCCGAGCTTCGCGATCGCGTCGCGCGGATCGACGCCCTTCGGGCAGCGCTCATTGCAGAAGTAGCAGCGGGTGCAGTCCCAGATGCCGTGCTCCTGGCTGTAGCGCTCGAGCCGCTCGACGGTCGCGCCGTCGCGCGGGTCGCCGACGAAGCGCATCCCCTTCGCGAGCGCCTGGGGTCCGAGGAACTCGGGGTCGGACTCCATCGCGTTGCACTCGGAGACGCAGCAGCCGCAGTTGATGCAGAGCGACTCCTTGTGGATCACGTTCATGCGCTCCTGCGAGATCCGGTACTCGCGGTCGTCGTCGGGACGGTCGAAGCCGGGCTCCAGCCACGGCCACATCGCCTTGAACTTCTCCCAGAAAGGATCCATGTCGACCACGAGGTCCTTGACGATCGGCAGGTTGCCCATCGCCGAGATCGTCGGGACTTGCCCCGCCTGCGCGATGTCGTACATCCGCGTCTTGCAGGCGAGGACGGCCGCGCCGTCCATCCGCATCCCGCACGAGCCGCAGATCATCATCCGGCAGCTCTTGCGGTAGGCGAGCGAGCCATCGTGGCGGTCCTTGACGATGTCGAGGCAGTCGAGGAGCGTCGCCTCCTCGGGCGCGTCGATCTCGTACTCGCGCAGAGCGCGCTCGCCCGTTGCCGAGTCGTAGCGCCAGATCTTGAGGCCGACCTGCATCAGCTCAGTATTTCCGTTCCTCGGGCTGCCATTTCGTGAAGCGAACCTCGGAGGTCGTGAGCTCGACGCCGCCGTCCTTCCAGCGCGTGATCGAGTGGTGGACGAAGTTCTCGTCGTCGCGGGTCGGGTAGTCGTGCGGCCGCGCGTGGGCGCCGCGGCTCTCCTTGCGCACGACCCCGGCCGTGACCATGCAGAGCGCGGTGTCGAGCATGTTGCCGAGCTCGATCGCCTGCGTCAGGTCGCTGTTGAAGACCTCGCCCTTGTCCTCGACGTACACGTTGGGATAGCGCGCGCGGAGGCCTTCGAGGATCTCGATCTGCTTCGTCATCCCCGCTTCGGTGCGGAAGACCGCGAAGTTCTCGAGCATCGAGTTGCCGAGCTCCTCCCGCAGCTTCCAGGGCCGCTCGCCTTCGGTGCGGTCCAGCAACTCGTGCAGCTTGGCCTCGGCGTCGCGCTCGGCCGACTCCGGAACCGAGACCGTCGTGTGCGAGAGCGCCCACTCCGCGGCTGCACGGCCGGCGCGCCGCCCGAAGGTGATCGTCTCCATCAGGGAGTTGCCGCCGAGCCTGTTCGCCCCGTGGACCGAGACGCACGCGCACTCGCCGGCGGCGTAGAGGCCGGTCATCTCGGTCGCGCCGAAGTTGTCGGTCTCGATGCCGCCCATGTGGTAATGAGCGCCCGGCCGCACCGGCACCGGGTCGTAGATCGGATCGAGGTTGGCGTAGGTCATCGCGAGCTCGCGAGAGCCCGGCAGCCGCTCGAGGATCCGCTCGGCACCGAGGTGGCGCATGTCGAGCAGGACGCTGCCGTCCACGCCGCGGCCCTCGTCGATCTCCGTCTGCTCGGAACGCGAGACGACGTCGCGCGAGGCGAGCTCGAGCGCGTTCGGCGCGTAGCGCTTCATGAAGCGCTCGCCGTCCTTGTTGATGAGGTAGCCACCTTCGCCGCGAATGCCCTCGGTGAGCAGGATCCCGGTCGGATACAGCGTCGTCGGATGGAACTGCATGAACTCCATGTCCTTGAGCGGCAGCCCGGCGTGGAGGGCCATCGCCATCCCGTCGCCGGTGCACGCGTACGCGTTCGTCGTCACGCGGTACTGCCGCCCCGCGCCGCCGGTCGCAAGGACGACCGTCTTCCCGCCGACGGTCTTGAGTCCGCCGTGGAGCAGGTCCCAGCAGATGACGCCCTGGCAGCGGTCCTCATGCTCCACGAGCTGCCACGCGAAGAACTCTTCGTAGACCGGAATGTCCCGCTTGCAGCACTGCTCCCAGAGCACCTGGATCAGGACGTGGCCGGTGATGTCGGCCGCGTAGACGGTGCGCGGGGAGCCGGCTGCGCCGAACGGGCGCTGCGCGAGCTTGCCGTCGTCGCGGCGGGAGAAGACCGCGCCCCAGTTCTCGAGCTGGAAGATGTCGCCCGGCGCTTCCTGGGCGAGGATCTCGATCGCGTCCTGGTCGCCGATGTAGTCGGAGCCCTTAACCGTGTCGTAGGCGTGGATCTCGGAGTTGTCCTCGGCCGCGTTGCCGAGCGCAGCGTTGATGCCTCCCTCGGCCGCGCCCGAGTGCGAACGGGTCGGGTGGAGCTTCGAGATCATGGCCACGTCGGCCCCTGCGTCGTAGGCCTCGATCGCGGCGCGCATGCCAGCGCAGCCAGCGCCGACTACGAGCACGTCGTGCTTCGCGATCACGAAAGCCACGCTAACGAAAGGGAAGAGACCGGCGCACCGCGAACCGTCCCTTGTGGACGCACGCGCTGCAGCCGACCGCTTCCTCGCCTCGCCGGCTCTGAGCGAGGCGACCCGCCACGCCTACGGCAGCGACGTCCGGGAGTTCTGTGGCTGGCTCGAGGATCGCGGCACGGGGCTCGACGCGGTCGACGTCCGCTTGCTGGCCGACTACGTCGCCTGGCTCGGCGGAGCGCGTCGCGGCCGGAAGCTGGCCCCCACCACGATCAGCCGCAAGCTGGCCGCCGTCCGCGCCTTCCTCAGACACGCACTCGGGCCCGAACGGGTTCCCGACGCGCGGCTCGGCCCGCGCCGCGCGCGACGCTTGCCCGACGCTCCCGCAGCCGACGAGATCGAGCGGATGCTCGAGGCGCTCGAGGGAGACGGCCCGGTGCCGCTGCGGAACCGGGCGCTCGTGGAGCTCGTCTACTCCGCCGGCCTGCGGAGCGCCGAGGCGGTCGGCCTCGATCTCGGCGACGTCGACTTCGAGCAGGAGCTCGTGCACGTGCGCCGCGCTAAGGGCGGCAAGGAGCGCGTCGTGCCGCTCGGCGAGGAGGCGGCGGTGTGGCTGGGCCGCTACCTGCGAGAGGCGCGGCCCACGCTCGCCAAAGGCGCCAACGACGCGCTCTTCCTCTCCGCGCGGGGCCGACGCCTCGATACGAGCACGTTGCGGCGGATCGTCCCCCACCCGCACTCGCTGCGGCACGCGTTCGCCACCCATCTGCTCGAAGGCGGAGCCGACCTGCGCACGATCCAGGAGCTGCTTGGTCACAGCTCCCTCTCGACGACGCAGGTCTACAGCCACGTCGACCCTCGCCACCTGCGCCGCGTCTACGACCGCTCGCATCCCCGCAGTTGAGATGGGAAGAATGAGCCCATGCGGGTCTCGGCCAAGGTCGACTATGCGCTTCGCGCGATGGCGGAGCTCGCCGCGGCGCCGCCGGGCCTGACGACGGCAGAGCAGCTCGCCTCGGCCCAGAGCATCCCGCCGAAGTTCCTCGAGAGCATCCTCGCGCAGCTCCGCAGCGGCGGCCTCGTCGCGAGCCAGCGCGGCGCCGAAGGTGGCTACCAGCTGGCGCGGCCGGCGGCGGAGATCTCGGTCGCCGACGTCATCCGCGAGCTCGAGGGCCCGATCGCCACGGTGCGCGGAGTGCGGCCGGACGAGCTCGAGTACGACGGTGCGGCCGAGGGGCTGCGCGACGTCTGGCTCGAGCTGCGCACGCAGATCCGCGGCGTCCTCGAGCAGACGACGCTCGCAGACCTGGTTCACAAGAGCTGACGGTTCCATTTGCGGTACGTCCGTGCTTATGGCAATAATCAGCGACACAAATACCTAGTAAGACGGTAGGTAATCCCGAGAAAGGATTCGCCCAGATGCGTCGACTGCTTCTCTTCGCCCTGATCCTCCCCGTTGTCTTCGGTTCTGCGAGCGGCGCGGCAGAGGCCCGACAGTCGGGGACGACCGTCCACCTCGTCGCCTACTCCACGCCCCAGCCGATCATGGCCAAGCTCATCACCCGCTTCCAGCATCAGCCCGCCGGCCAGGGCGTTTCCTTCTCGCAGTCGTACGGCTCATCCGGCTCACAGGCCCGGGCGATCGTCGCCGGACAGCCCGCGGACATCGCCTTCCTCTCGACCGGGCTCGACATCGACACGGTCGCCGACGCGGGGATCATCTCGAAGACCTGGACGCACGCGCCGCAGGGCGGCATCGCGGCCGACTCGGTCGTGGCCTTCGTCGTGCGGCCGGGCAACCCGAAGCACATCCACACCTGGAAGGACCTGACGAAGCCGGGCGTGAAGGTCGTGACGCCGGATCCCTTCCCCTCCGGCTCGGCGAAGTGGAACGTCCTCGCTGCCTACGGCCAGGCGCGCAAGTCGGGACTGAGCGACAAGCAGGCCGTGCAGTTCGTGACGAAGCTGTTCAAGAACGTCGTGGCTCAGCCCTCGTCCGGCTCGTCCGCGGCGAGTGCGTTCTTCTCCGGAGAGGGCGACGTGCTCATCACCTACGAGAGCGAGGCGTACTCCGCTTTCGCCGCCGGCAAGCAGGGGAAGCTCGTCGTCCCGAAGCCGACGATGCTGATCCAGCTCCCGATGGTGGCCACGAAGAGCGCGCCAGGCGCAGCGAAGGCGTTCATCAAGTACGTCCACTCGCCGAAACAGCAGAAGATCTTCGCCGCGAACGGCTACCGCCCGGTCATCAAGTCGGTGCTGAAGAGCTCCGACCTGGCCGGCTGGAAGAAGAAGTACAACACCGGCCCGACCTTCAAGATCCAGGACAAGATCTTCGGCGGCTGGCTCAAGGTGAACCGCGTCTGGTTCAACCCGGACAACGGCAAGATGGTCAAGATCGAGCGGGCCGTCGGAGGACCGACCAGTTAGCGCCGTCGCCGCACGCGCGACAGCGCCGGTCAGGCGGATCACCGCCGACGGACGGGCCAGCACGAGCCTGTCCGTCGGCGTGATCTCGACCTACCTGCTGGTCATCGTCGTCCTGCCGCTCGCCGCGCTCCTGTGGGAGTCGAAGAAGAACGGCGGGCACGCGTTCTGGCAGGTGGTGACGAGCCCGGAGGCACTGAGCGCGCTCAAGCTCACCTTCGGTGCGTCGTTCATCGTCGTCCTGATCAACGCCGTGCTCGGCACCGTCACGGCGTGGGTGCTGGTGCGGG
>DATFSG010000170.1:0-10762 GCA_035262765.1 Gaiellaceae bacterium
GTGGTGGTCGGTGACGATGACATCGAGGCCGCGTTCCTTCGCCTCGGCCACCTCGGCGGCTGCCGTGATTCCGCAGTCGACGGTGAGGACGAGCCCGCAGCCTTCGTCGGCGAGCCGGGCAAGCGTCTCGCTGCGGACGCCATAGCCCTCGTCGAAGCGACTCGGCAGGTGCCAGGCGACTTCGGCGCCGAGCTCGCGGAGAAGCAGAACTGCGAGCGTGGTTGCAGCGATGCCGTCCACGTCGTAGTCGCCGTGGACGCAGATCCGCCGGCTCTCGGCCACGGCGGAACGGATCTGCTCGCAGGCGGCCTCCATGTCGCCGAGCAGGAAGGGATCGTGCGGCGGCTGTTCGCCGTCGAGGAAGCTGCGCGCGACGGCAGGGTCGGAGTAGCCTCGCCGGACCAGCACAGCGGCGGTCAGCTCGGAGATTCCGAGCTCGCGGACGAGCTCCGCTTGGGCGTCAGGCGGGCAGTCGGCGAGTGTCCAGGTGCCTTCGTGCATGTCCAGCCAAGCTACGGGGGCGGGCGGACGGAATCAGCCTGGCCACCTGGCCGGACAAGCCAGTCACCGCCGGATTGCCGGGCTTTCGCCACAGAGCCGCGACTCATGCGTCACCGGTGAAGTGGCACGCTTCACCGGTCCCCGGGTGGGTGGGGGTTTGGGATGGAGTAGAAGAGGTCCATGGCCGCGCCGTCCCCAGAGGAGCTCCGCCGCGAGTTCGTCCTCGACCCGGAGATCGCGTTCCTCAACCACGGCTCGTTCGGCGCTTGTCCGCAACCCGTCTTCGAGCGCTACCAAGGGTGGCAGCGTGAGCTCGAGCGCGAGCCGGTCGACTTCCTCGATCGCCGCCTGCCCGATCTGCTCGCCTCCGCTCGCACCGCCCTCGCCGGCTACCTCGGCTGCCCGGCAGACGACCTCGCTTTCGTCCAGAACGCCACAACCGGCGTCAACCTCGCCGCCCGCTCGCTCCCGCTCGGCCCGGACGACGAGGTGCTCGCGACCGACCTCGAGTACGGCGCGTGCGACCTCGCCTGGGAGTGGGTCTGCCGCCGCGCCGGGGCGCGCTACGTCCAGGCGCCGATCCCGCTCCCGCTCACCGACCCGAGCGAGGTCGTCGAGGCGCTCTTCGCCCACGCGAGCGAACGCACGCGCGTCGTCTACGTCAGTCACGTCACGTCCTCGACGGGGCTGGTTCTGCCGCTCGAGGAGATCGTCGCCCGCGCCCGCGCGCTAGGACTCGTGACGGTCGTCGACGGTGCGCACGCGCCCGCTCAGGTGCCGCTCGACCTCGCCACGCTCGGTGCCGACTACTACGGCGGAAACGCGCACAAGTGGCTCTCGGCGCCGAAAGGCGCCGGCTTCCTGCACGTTCGGCCCGAGCACCAAGATCGCGTCGACGCCGCCATCGTGAGCTGGGGGTACCGCGAAGGGAACAGCTTCTCCGAACGGATCGAGAAGCAGGGCACACGCGATCCGGCGGCCTGGCTCACGGTTCCCGACGCGATCCGATTCCAGACCGAGCACAACTGGGACGCCGTCCGCGACCGCAGCCGCCGGCTGGCCCGAGAGGCGCGCCGGGAGCTCTGCAACCTCCTCGGGACCGAGCCCATCGCACCGGACCCGATGACCGCGCAGATGGCAGCCGTCCGCCTCTCCCGCCCCGCGCCCGAGTTGTGTGAAGCGCTGTTCACGCGCCACCGGGTCGAGATCCCGGTCACCGGCGCCGAGAAGGATCTCCTGCGCCTGTCCGTCGCCGGCTACACGACGCGCGGCGAGATCGACCGGCTGCTAGCCGCCCTCGTTCGGGAGCTTGACCCCGAGCACGGTCAACACGACGAGTAGCCCGATCCCGAGCAGCCAATAGGCGAGCACGCGCCGCGGGTGCCGAGACTCCTGCAGCGAGCTGTAAGCGACCTTCCCCCACAGGAGCAGAAGACCGACCAGGGCAGCGCCGCCCACGACGATCACGGGCGCCAGAAACGCCGCTTTCTCGAACGGCCACGCGAGCGCCCAGGCCGTGATCGCGACCATCGCGAGGACGACCCCGAGCGCCAAGGGATAGCGGAGCACCCGCATACCGTCAGGGTACGCTGCCGCCGTGGAAGCGGCTGGCAACTACCACTCGGGCGACGACTACGTCGTCGAGTTCCTCGGCTACCGCTTCTCCTTCAGCAACGAGGACTTCGAGGAACGCGTCACCGCAGCGGCCGTGCGGCTCGGGCTCGTCTCCAGCGCCGAGCTGGACGAGGACGAGACCGCCGACCTCGTCGAGCTGGTCGAACGCGACGCGATCGAGACGCCCCGCAGCGCGCTCGGCGAATACCTCGTGCGCCATTGGGACGCGCTCGCGCTCGTCCGCGGCGAGTCGCTCGTCTACTGGCTCAAGAAGCTCGTCTTCCGCGGCGCGTGGCTCGACCACCGCGTGAAAGAGGGTCTGCTCGAGGTGGACTGGGACGAGGAGCGCCAGGACTTCACGTTCGCCGACACGAACGGCGGCCGCGCGTTGCTCGAGCTCCTCCCCACCCCGAGCTGGCACGAGCTTCAGTACCGGCGATGACCGTCCCTCGCCGGTACGCGGTCGTGCTGCCGGCGTACCTCGCCGCGCTGCTGGCGATCGACACGCAGGTCTCGCTCGACGGCCAACTCGCGCTCGGCGTGCTCACGTTCGCCGTACTCGCGGCTGCGCTGTGGCCGCTGGCGCCGCTCGTGCGCGCGCAGGCCGTCGGCGTCGTGCTCTTCGCGACGGTCGGAGAGGTCACGGGCTCGCTCGTCTGGGGCGTCTACCACTACCGGCTGCACAACCTGCCGCTCTTCATCCCGCCTGCGCACGGCCTCGTCTATCTCAGCGGCATCGCGTTGAGCCGCACCCTCCGGGCCCGTGCGGTCGTCTGGGCCGCGGCGGTCGGCGCCGCCACATGGGGGATCGCCGGCCTGACGGTCCGGCCGCGGCTCGACGTCGCCGGCGCGATCGGCGTCCCGCTGCTGCTCGTCTTCCTCTGGCGCTCGCGCGCGCGGGCGGCGTACGCAGGTGTCTTCCTCGTCGTCGGCGCGCTCGAGCTGTACGGGACCTCGATCGGGACCTGGCGCTGGGCGTCCGCGCTGCCCGGTCTCGGAGTCCCGGACGGCAACCCGCCGAGCGGCGTCGCGAGCGGCTACGTCTGGTTCGACGTGATGGCGTTGCTCGTCGCGCCGTGGCTCGTCTACTTCGCGGGCCGGATGTTGAAGCCGATGGCCTCTTCCCTCTCGGGCGCGGTGCGGAGCTCGATCCGGCGCAACGAGCCGATCGGGACGATGAGCGCGCCCGGCTCGTCGTCGCGCGCATCGGCCACGTAGAGCGTCACCATCCCGAAGCCCGGTTCAGCCTCGATGTGCTCGAGGACGAGCCGCGAGTTGTCGGCGAGCTCGACCTCGACGACCGCCTTCTCGATGCCGTTCGCCTCCGCGAAGGACGTGATCGCCTTGTGGAGCCGGTCGACGAACGCCTGGTGGGGCATCTCCGCGACAGGTGTCCAGAGGTCGGGCATCAGTCGCCTGTCGGAACGACGCCGGCAGGCTCGACCATCAGGATGACCGTGCGGCCGTGCGCGATCGGCCTGTGCATCACCCCGCGGGGGATCGTGATCGCCTGCCGCGGCCCGAGCACGGCCGGCTCGCGGCCTTCGATCTCGATCTCGAGCTTGCCGTCGAGCACGAGAAAGAACTCGTCCTCGCCGTCGTGCTTGTGCCAGTGAAACTCGCCCTCCAGCACTCCGAGCCGGACGACGGACTCGTTGACGGTCGTCAGCGTCTGGTTGAACCACGGCTCGTGTTCCCCCGCGAACGCGCCGACGTCGAACTCGCGCAGCTGGCCGAACTTGTCGTCGAGGTGGATGTCGTACTCGACCATTCAGGAAACTATGCCGATCTCGACGAGTCGCTCGACGACCTCGGATAGCGGCTCCGTTGCGTCGATCTCGTGCGTGCAGTTCGCACGGAGGAGCGGCTCGACCTCGCGGAAATGCTCGAGGATCAGCTCCCGCTCCGCGGGTGACTTGCCGTACTCGTTGGTGGTGCGCGTCGAGATCCGGTCGAGAAGCACGTCGGCCGGCGCGCTGAGGAGGACGACCGCGTCGAAGCGGTCGTGGAAACGGCCCTGATTCGAAACCGTGCCCGACACGTAGAGGGTCGGCCCTTCCTCGGCGAGCAGCTCTGCGATTCGCTCCTCGTCCCACCATTGTCCGCCGTCGGCGTCCTCGACCGTCCAGCCGGGCTCGTCGGTGTCGACGGTGCGGAAGCCTCGCCGCGCGAGCTCCACGAGCGCGCTCGACTTACCGGTCCCGGACATGCCGGTGACGAGGATCCGTCTCAGAAGAGGCGCGGGTCGTTCTCGGGCTCTGGCGTCGTGCCGAGATGAGCGCGGCCGAGCGCGGTGATCGTGCGCCCGCGCGGCGTGCGTTGCAGGAAGCCGAGTTGCAGGAGGTACGGCTCGTAGACGTACTCGATCGTGTCCGGCTCCTCGCCGAGGGCCGCGGCAAGGGTGTTGAGCCCGACCGGGCCGCCGCCGTACTTCTCCGCGATCGACCGCAGGAGCTCGCGGTCCAGCCTTTCGAGCCCCGCCTCATCGACCTCGAGCAGCTCGAGCGCCTCGCGCGCGATGGCGGTTGTGATCGCGCCCTGGTGCCGCACCTCGGCGACATCCCGGACGCGGCGGAGGATGCGGTTACCGACGCGCGGGGTCCCGCGGGCCCGGCCCGCGATCTCGTCGGCCGCCTCGTCGGCGATCTCGACGCCCAGAATCCCGGCGGAACGGCGCACGATCGCCGCGAGCTCGCCGTCCTCGTAGTAGTCGAGCCGAAACGTGATCCCGAAGCGGTCGCGCAGAGGCGAGGTGAGCAGGCCCGTGCGGGTCGTCGCGCCGACGAGCGTGAACGGCGGCAGGTCGAGTGTCAGCGTCCGCGCGGCCGTCCCCTGCCCCATCACGATGTCGAGCCGGAAGTCTTCGAGTGCCGGGTAGAGGATCTCCTCGGCGGCGCGGCTGAGGCGGTGGATCTCGTCGACGAAGACGACGTCACGCGCCTCGACCGCGGTCAGGATCGCCGCGACATCCTTCCGCTCGAGTGCGGGCCCGGCGACCGAGCGGATGCCGACGCCGAGCTCCTCGCGGATGATGTGCGCGAGGCTCGTCTTGCCGAGGCCCGGCGGGCCGACGAGCAGGACGTGGTCGAGCGCCTCGCCGCGTCCCTTCGCCGCCTCGAGCGCGATTGCGAGCTGCTCCTTGACGCGCGCCTGGCCGACGAACTCGTCGAGCCGGCGCGGGCGGAGGCTCTGCTCGACCTCCTCCTCGTCCTCACCGAGCGCAGGCGTCAGGAACTGGGCCGCGGCGTTCACGCGGCCTTCTTCAACGCGAGCCGGACGCGTTCCTCCGGCGGCAGCTCCGAGTCGACCTCGGCGAGAGCGCGCTCGGCGTCGAGCAGCGACCAGCCGAGCTCGACGAGCGCGTCACGCGCCACGAGATACGGCGTATCAGGCCCGGCCTCCTGCGCAATTGCGTCCTCCCCGCCGAGCTTCTCCTTCAGCTCCAGCACGATGCGGTCGGCCGTCTTCTTCCCGATCCCGGGGATCGCCTGGAAGCGCGCGGAGTCCTCGCGCACGATCGCGCGGCGCAGGTCGGCGGGCGCTGAGCCCGAGACGATCGCGAGCGCGACCTTCGGCCCGACGCCGCTCACCGCCAGGAGCTGGACGAACAGCTCCCGCTCGCTCCGGTCGGCGAAGCCGTAGAGCTGGAGCGCGTCCTCGCGCACGTGCGTGTACGTCTCGACCGTGATCTCATCTGCGGAATCGCCCTTGCGGACGGCGGACGGAGTCGCGTGGACGAGGTAGCCGACGCCGCCGACGTCGAGGATCAGCCCCTCGGGCGTGTTGGCGACGGGCTTGCCGCGGAGGCGCGCGATCATGGGCGCAATCTACGCACGGGAACGGACGTTCTAGCCGGCCGCCGCGCGCAGCAGCGGCGGGGCGAGCGCGTGGCAGATCGCGACGGCGAGTGCGTCGGCGGCGTGGTGCGGCGTCGGCAACTCGGGCATGCCGAGGATCATCTTCACCATCCGCTGCATCTGCGCCTTCTCGGCGCGGCCGTAGCCGCAGATCGCCTGCTTGACGCTGGCCGGCGCGTACTCGCGGCAGTCGACTCCGGCGTTAGCGGCCGCGACGAGCACGACGCCGCGTGCCTGCCCGACGGAGAGTGCGATGCGGGCGTCTGCGCCGACGAACGACTCCTCGAGCGCCACTGCATCCGGCGCGTGCTCGGCAATGAGCGCCGCCACTGCGTCGTGGATCGTTTTCAAACGGAGGACCGTGTCCTGTCCGGCGGGCGTCGACCAGCAGCCGTGCGCCACCTCCCTGAGGCGGCTTCCGCTTTCTTGGACGATTCCGTACCCGCAAGCAGCAGTCCCCGGATCGATGCCGACAACTTTCACGACAGAAAGCTACGGACCCGATCGGACGAATCCTGCGCCGGCGGGGAGCCGAACGCCACCGCTTCCCTGGGCTGGAGGCGGTGGCGTTCGCGTTTCTCCCTAGGGCTCGTCGCCCTGGTTGTTGTCGTCGCCCTGGTCGATCGAGATCGAGATCGACACCGTCTGGCCGACGAGGGACTGGGGCAGTGTGAGTCCGGCGGGCAGATCGAGCGTCACAGTCCCGCCGTTGACACTGACGGTCACGGTGCCGGTGCCGACCGCGACGACGGTCGCCTGAATGGTCACCGTCGACGAAGAGTCCTGTCCGTCCTCGCCCTGGTCGTCCTCGTTGAGCTGGGCGGTGTCACCGTTGACCGAGACGGTGTCCGTGACGATGGTCCCGGGTGCGGGACCCGATGTCGAGCCGACTCCCGCGAGGCTGCGGCTCTTGTGGATCGCGACGAGGTGGTGGTTGCTGGCCACAAACATCCTCGCTCCGGTTTCCTTCACCACAACCCCATGGATCCGCGCGCGGCTCGCGTGACCCACCACTCGCCGCCCGACCACACGAGAGCCCACCGGTGCATGGCTCTTGATCTGGACGACCCGGCCGCTGCGCATCGCAACGAGCCGCGAACCGTGGCTGCGAGCGACAACCACACCGCGAACCCCAGTCTTCGCTGACGCCGCCGCCGGCAGGATCGCGATAGCAACCGCCGCCAAGGCGATCGCAGGCAGAACCCGCTTCATGAGAAAACCCCCTTCTCTTGGTGAGTGCGGTTCATCCAACTGCCTGACCCGATTGGACAGGCCGGAGGATTACAAACGCAGATGAGAGGAGGCCGTTAGCCCGCGACCGCTTCGAGCACCCGCTCGGGGATGTCGAAGTTCGCGTAGACCTCCTGCACGTCGTCGTTCTCCTCGAGCTGGTCGATCAGGCGCAGGATCTTCTTCGCTTCGCTCTCGTCCTCGAGGGCGACGGTCGTCTTCGGAAGCATCGTCAGCTCGGCCGACTCGATCTCGAAGCCGGCCGCGGCAACTGCTTCGCGCACGCTGGCGAGCTCCTCGGCCGCCGACAGCACCTGGTAGGAGGAACCGTCGACCGAGACGTCGTCGGCCCCGCCTTCCGCGGCGGCGAGCATCAGCTCGTCCTCGTCGGTGCCGTCCGCCGGCACGAGCACGATCCCACGCCGCTCGAACAGCCACGCGACCGCGCCCGAGGTGCCGAGATTGCCGTCGTTCTTGTCGAAGGTGTGCCGAACCTCGCCCGCAGTCCGGTTGCGATTGTCAGTGAGCGCCTCGACGATCACTGCCACGCCCGCGGGGCCGTAGCCCTCGTAGACGATCGTCTCGTACGCGGCGGAGTCGGAATCGGTGCCGGCGCCCTTGGCAATCGCGCGGTCGATGTTGTCCTTCGGCATCGAGGCCGCCCGCGCCTTCTCGATCGCGTTCTGGAGCGCGAGGTTCGCGGCCGGGTCCGGCCCGCCGTCCCTGGCCGCGACGATGATCGCGCGCGTCAGCTTCGAGAAGAGCTTGCCGCGCTTGGCGTCGGCAGCGCCCTTCTTGTGCTTGATCGAAGACCACTTGCTATGCCCGGACACTTTCCACCTCTCTCACGATGTTCAGGAACCGCTCGTGGACGCGAGTATCGTCGGTCAGCTCCGGGTGGAAGGCCGCGATGAGGAGCCGTCCCTCGCGCGCCAGCACCGGATGGCCGTCGACCTCGGCGAGCACCTCGACGTCCGGCCCCGCATCCTCGAGCCACGGCGCCCGGATGAAGACTGCGCGCAGCGACTCCTCGCCGTCGCCGATGTCGAGGTCAGCTTCGAAGCTCTTCACCTGGCGGCCGAATGCGTTGCGTCGCGTGCCGTAGTCGCCGAGGCCGAGATGGTCGCGGTCGAGGACGATCATCCCCGCGCAGGTGCCGAAGATCGGGCCGCCGAAGCTGCGCACCGCCTCGTCGAGGCCGTACAGCCGCATCAGCCGGCCGATCGACGTCGACTCGCCGCCCGGGATGATCAGTCCGTCGAGCGCCTCAAGGTGCTCGGGGAGCCGGACCTCGACCGGCTCGGCGCCGAGCCGGCGCAGCACGGCAGCGTGCTCGCGAAAGTTCCCCTGCACGGCGAGGACGCCGATCCTGAGCGGCTTCTCCACGCTTCGATGGTAACGAGGTCTAGGCCGGCGTCGGTTCCGCGGGCGGCGGAGCCGGAGGTGCCGGAGCGGCGGGCGGCGGCGCAGGCGGCGTGTCCTTGACGCGGCGGCCGAGCATGCCGAGCAAGACGAGCCAGAAGCCGAGCAGCCCGAACCCGAGCGGGAACGACCAGGCGCTGATGCTCGGCGGCTGGCCGAGGACAGCGTTCTGGGCGATCTCGGTCGGCGAGCCCACGAGGAAGTGGACGGTCGCGATGAAGAACCCGATCGTGCCGTAGACGGCCCAGATGGAACGGCGGGTCGCGTGCGCGACCGCGATGTAGACGAGCGAGAAGAACGCGATCACCGCGAAGTCGAACGTGCTCGTGTGGCACCAGATGAGGAGCGGAACTCCGACGAGCAGGCCTCCGATGAAGTGGAGCCAGAACGCAGAGGGCTTGTCGCTGACGGCCCCGACCAGGAAGTAGAGGAGCCCGACGACGAACGACACGATTTGGGTCCACGTGCCGCCCGACGAGATCAGGTCGATCACGAACACCCAGCCGACGATGGACGAAACAAGCGCGATGAACGGGAACCGGAAGACCCGCAGCGCGGCCAACGCGAAGAAGAGGATCAGAAGCTCGAAGAAGAGCCGGGCCCACGACCAGCGACCGAAGTCACCCCAGGCGGCGCTGTTGGTCCATCCCCACCACGTGAACGCCAACCCGACCAAGATCGTCCAGGCGATCACCGAGGAGAAGGCAAAGATCCCGGCCGCGATCGGGCGACCGCCCATGAGCAGGATCATCGCGATCGCCAACAGGACGAAGAAGATCAGGAGCGCCCAGGCCGTCTGGGCCCCGTGGCCTCGGTACTGCGTCGCGAGGTACTCGAGCGCGCCGATCCCCGCGAAGAGGACGGTCAGCCCGCCCGTGTAGACGAGGAACGTCGACGAATTCCAGATCGGCTTGATCTGACTCAGGTCCACGGGGGCATCCTCCTACGCCCGCCGGACGGAGGTCAAGCCCAGGGCGGCCGAGCCCAGACCGAGGGCCGCTCGCGCCGCGACGGCTCCCACTCGGCGTACGCCTCGTCCGGACTGGCCGTCTCGCGCTCCACGCTCGCCCCGTACCGGGCCGCGAGCTCCGAGACGGGATAGCGAACGGTCCACTCGCCCGTACGCGAGCCGACCATCAAGATCGCGCACGGCTCGTCGCCGGCGCCGACGAACGTGTGCTCCGTGCCCGCGGGCGAGTGGAAAAAGTCCCACGCGCGCAGCGTCCGCTCCTCGCCCTCGACGAGTAGCGTGCAATCCCCGGAGAGGACGAGAAAGTCCTCCTGCTGGCTCTCGGCGTGGTAGCAGCCGTTCGGCTCGCCGGGCGGCAGCACGTGGATGCGGACGCCGACCTGCTCGAACGGCGCCGCGTGCGATTCGAAGGAGCACTCCGAGCCGGACCGCGGCTTCTCGCCGCCCTCCGTCGTGAGCCACATCGCGTCGGCGACGTTGAGGACGAACCACCCGGGCCCGGTCGGCGCGAGGCCGGAGCCGGACTCTTCGAGGGGAGCCTCGGGCACTACCAGCCGCGGGTCTCGAGCAGCTCGCTCGGATCGAGCGACTGCGTCGAGATGCCGACCATCGGCTCGCCGAGGCCGGCGGAGACACGGGCGAGGATCTCGGCGTCCTGGTAGTGCGTCGTCGCCTCGACGATCGCCTTCGCGCGCTGCTCCGGATCGCCCGACTTGAAGATGCCGGAGCCGACGAAGACGCCGTCGGCGCCGAGCTGCATGCAGAGCGACGCGTCGGCGGGCGTCGCGATTCCGCCGGCGGTGAACGTCACGACCGGCAGCTTCCCGTTCTCGGCGACCCACTTCACGAGCTCGTACGGCGCGCGCAGCTCCTTCGCCTCCGCGTACAGCTCCTCCTCGCGCAGCGCGCCGAGCCGGCGGATATGGCCGAAGACCGCGCGCATGTGCGTGACCGCGTTGACGATGTCGCCCGTGCCGGCCTCCCCCTTCGTGCGGATCATTGCCGCGCCCTCCGCGATGCGGCGCAGCGCCTCGCCGAGGTTCGTGCAGCCGCAGACAAAGGGGACGGTGAACTGCCACTTGTCGACGTGGTGCTCGAGGTCGGCCGGCGTCAGCACCTCGGACTCGTCGATGTAGTCGATCTCGAGCGCCTGCAGGATCTGCGCCTC
>DATFSG010000171.1:0-11337 GCA_035262765.1 Gaiellaceae bacterium
CTCGGCTACGCGCCGCAGGGCGCGACGCTGGCGCGACGCGCGCTGCAGGAGGGCTACACGCAGGACGAGCTGCTCGCCGTCGGGCTCGCGAACCGGAGCGGCAACGACTACTTCCAGCGGCGGATCGTGTTCCCGCTCGCCGACGCGCGTGGCCGAGTGCGCGGCTTCCAGGCGCGGAAGCTCCACGAAGACGACCGGCTGCAGGCCAAGTACGTCAACTCCCCCGAGGGCGAGCTGTTCCGCAAGGGCGACCTCCTGTACGGGCTCGACACGGCGCGACAGGCGATCGCGCGCGAGAACCGGGCCGTCGTGGTGGAGGGGAACACCGACGTTCTCGCGCTGCGCCAGGCCGGGTTCGCGCCGGTGGTCGCCTCGATGGGGACGGCGCTCACCGAGGCCCAGCTGCGCGAGCTCGGCCCGAACAAACTCACCGGAAGGCTCTTCCTCTGCTTCGACGCCGACGCTGCCGGCCAGGACGCGACCCTGCGCGGGATGGAGCTTGCGGTCACACGGGGCTTCGACGTGAAGATCGTCGCGCTCCAGCCCGGCACCGACCCGGCCGACGATCCGTCTGCATTCGAGCGGCAGCTCGCCAGTCCGGCCAGCTACCCGGTGCACCGCGTTCGCCTGCTGCACGCGAAGGCGCCCGACCGAAACGCGGCGTTCACGGCGATCGAGACGTTCCTGCGCGCGCAGCCGGACTCGCCGGAGCATCTCGACGCGCGGCGCCTCGCCACCGATCTGCTCGACCTCCCGCCAGAGACCCAGGCGGCGCTCGCCCCGCGTACCCGTTCGAGCGCCGCGGGCGTCATCTCGCCACGGCTGCTCGACGCCGGCCAGCGGCTCGAGCGCAGCGTCCTCGCCGGCGTCGCGGCGCACGAGTCGCTGTTGCCCGAGCTCGAGCGGCTGGGGCCGGAGCACTTCGACGACGAGCTGAACCGGCGCGCGCGGGCGTTTCTTCTCGGCCAGGAGACGGAGGACGCCGAGCTGAAAACGCTCCTCGCCGAGCTCTACGCGCTCGGCGACGAGGAGGAGATCACGTCCGAGACGGCGAGCGAGCTGCTGATGCGGCTGGAGGAGCGTGGGCTGCGGCGGGAGCTGGCCGATGCCGACGGCGAGCGCCTCGCCGAGCTCCAGCGGGCGCTCGTGAAGCTCCAGGACGAGATCCGAGCCTTCGCCTGACGCTGGCTACAATGGCCGCCGCCGATCCCCGGTAGCTCAATTGGCAGAGCATCCGGCTGTTAACCGGAGGGTTGTTGGTTCGAGTCCAACCCGGGGAGTTTTTCGCCGCGCCGGTAGTGTCCGCCCTCGTGCCCGACTCCGGCTCCCGCTTCGACGAGCTCCTGCGGCGCCTCGCCGAGATCTACGACCTCCAGAAAGCCGCCTACCTGCTCATCTGGGACCAGGAGACGAAGATGCCGCCGCTCGGCGCTCCCGCACGCGCCGAGCAGCTCGCGACGCTGGCCCGGCTGGCGCACGATCGCGCCATCGCACCCGAGCTCGGCGGGCTGCTCGAGGAGCTGCGTGAGCTCGAGGAGAGCTCCGAGCGGGACTCGTTCGAAGCGAGCGTCATCCGCGTCGCACGGCGCGACTACGAGAAGGAGCGGAGCGTCCCGAGCGAGTTGCAGGCAGAGTTGACCCGGGCTGGCTCGCTCGGCTATGCGGCCTGGCTCGAGGCCCGGGAGGCCAAGGATTACGAGCTCTTCCGACCGCACCTCGAGCGTCGGCTCGGGCTCGCGCGCGAGTACGTCGCCTGTCACGAGCCCTACGACGATCCGTACGACGTCCTCCTCGACGACAACGAGCGGGGCATGAAGACGTCGGATGTCGCCGCGGTCTTCGGCCGACTGAAGGAGGTGCTCGTGCCGCTCGTCGCCGGGCTCGGAGAGCCGGTCGACGACTCCTGCCTGCGCGGCGAGTTCTCGCCTGACCGGCAGCGCGAGTTCTCGCTCGCGATGATGGAGTGCTGGGGAATGGACGACCAGTCGTGGCGGCTGGACGACACCGTCCACCCGTTCATGGCCGGCATGTCTGGCACCGACATCCGCCTGACCACGCGCTTCGACGACGACAACTTGTACGGGATCCTCTCGTGCCTGCACGAGTTCGGGCACGGCATCTACGAGCGCCAGGTGGACGAGCGGTACGGGCGCACGCCGCTGCACGAGGGGACGTCGTCGGGGTTCCACGAGTCCCAGAGCCGGCTGTGGGAGAACGTCGTCGGGCGCCGCCTCTCGACCTGGCGCTTCTTCTACCCGCGACTCCAGGAGACGTTCCCGGAGCGGCTGGCGGACGTCCCGCTCGACGAGTTCCAGCGCGCGCTCAACCGCGTCGCACCGGGCCCGATCCGCGTCGACGCCGACGAGGTCACGTACTCGCTCCACATCATCCTGCGCTTCGAGCTCGAGCGGGAGATGTTCGCGGGCACGGTCTCCTTGGTCGACCTGCCGGAGGCGTTCGACGCGAAGCTCCGCGAGTACCTGGGCGTCGAGCCGGCGGACGTCCTCGAGGGGGTGCTGCAGGACGTGCACTGGTCCGACTCGAACTTCGGCTACTTCCCCACGTACGCCCTCGGGAACGTCATCGCGACGCAGGTGTGGGAGCGCGCGACGAGCGAGCTCGGCGATCTCGACGCGGAGTTCGAGCGCGGCGAATTCGGCTCGCTGCGCGAGTGGCTAGGGGAGCACGTCCACCGCTGGGGCCGCTCCTTCGAGCCGGCCGAGCTGCTCGAGCGCGTCGTCGGCGGGCCCCTCGACGCCGAGCCGTACGTCGCCTACCTTCAGGAGAAGGTTGCGGCGCTCGGGCCGGCTTGAGTTCTGGGGCCGCGGCGCTGCGCTAGACTCGCTGCGTGAGCTGGCTGTACATCGCCTTGCTCGCTGTCGCAGTCATCTTGGTCGCGGGGGCCGAGTGGCCGCGGCTCGGTGAGCGGTTCGGAGTCGATTCCCGTCGGCGACGTGAGCGTGCCAGGCGGAAGGCGAGCCTTCGCGTCGTTCGCGACGACGAGGCAGACGAGTTCGCGGCCAGTGTCGAGCGGGATCTCGCCAACCTCCCGACGACGAACGATCGCGAACGCCGCTCCCGCTAGGTAAAGGGCGAGCCGGCGTCGGCGTGATGCTTGAGCCACGCCGTCCGTAGCTCCCGCGTCCGCCGTTCCAGACCCGCGATCAGCCTGCGCGCTTCTTGCAGCTCCGCGGAGAGCGCCTCGGCACGTCGTACCTCGGCGGCGATCTCGGCCAGCGGGCTGGCCGGATCCGCGTTCAGCTCGGTGAGCCGTCGCTCTGCGGCGTGGAGGTGGGCCTCCGTGGCGCGGGCCCAGCCGCCGGCCTCGTCGTCAAGCGCTCGCAACTCCGCCTCGGTCGCCGCTTCGCCCGCGACGACTTCGCGCAGGCGCGTGACGAGTGCGAGATCGAGCTTTTCCGGCGAAGCACTCACTGGGCGGGGGGAGCCTGCCAGATCTAGCGGCGCAGCGTCACCTTGGCGTGGAGGACCCGCGTGTTCGGAAGCACCGGGCCGATGTCCTCCATGTTCTTCGTCTCCTGGTAGTCCGCTGCCCTGACGATGACGGCCCGCTTGCCGGCGCGGAGGCCGTCCGTCCGCAGCAGGAGCACGCCGTGGTTGTACCTGAAGCGCACGCTCTTCTTGCCGATGCTCGCGTGGAACGCGTGCGGGTCGACGCCGGAGCCGGAGTCGCTGACGGCGACGCGGAGCGGCCGGCCGATCGTGTCCGTGTGGTCGAGCAGCCTGATCGACGGCGGCGTTCGGTCGTTCACCCAGAAGCGGAAGGTGAACTTCCCCGGCTTCGCGCCCGTGGGCGTGTCGAACACGAACTCGAAGGTTCCCGGTTCGGGCAGCACGGCCCCGACAGCCGGCACCGCCCGGTAGAAGCCCTGGTATGGATTGATGCCGGCGGGGATCCCCGTGTAGCCGACGACTCGGTTCTCGTCGTTGTCTGCGACGAGACGCGGCGAGACTCGGACACCCCGCGCGTGGCCGACGATCGCGATGCCGAAGTTCGCGACCCGGCGCCGCAGGGTGAAGCGAAACACCTGCTCCGGCCCGCCGAGCTGTGTCGGCACTCCTCCCGCGAGGCCGCGTTGCGGATAGCGATAGGACGTGACGTGCGACGCCTTCCCGGCCGTGTCGCCGTGGTAGAGGCCCGGCGCGTGCAGGATCCGGTGCGGATCGAGCCCGAGCCGTGGGACCTCGACGTGGAACCAGAACGCGACCCGTCTCACGTCGGTCCCGCGGGTCAGCACGACGAAGCCGGTGCCGTCGCCCTCCTTTGCCGTCGCCGAGACGGCGAGCCGCAGTTTGAGCAATTCTCCGGCCACGAGCGTCGTCGCCTGCGGTTCGAGCTTTGCGCCCTGCGGCAGCGACTGTGTGTGGATCGACACGCTCCAGGGCGCGGTCCCGCCTCCGGCGTCGGCCGTCGAGAGCTCCTTCATGCCTGAGAACCCGCGCCGGACGAGCCCCCAGCCGAGCGAGGCGGGATCCGTGAAGATCAGCGGGTCGTCGGCGCGGACGAGATTGATCCGGCCGCCGCCCTCGCGCAGCACCGAGACCTCGCCGGAGCGACCGGTGGGATGAACCTCGTCTCCGGTCGAGGCGAGCGCCGACTTCACCTGCTCCACCGTCCACGTCGGATGACGCTGGAGAAGGAGAGCCGCGGCTCCCGCGACGTGGGGCGACCCCATGCTCGTGCCGTCCAAGAGTTCGTAGTCGTTCGGGGGGACGGAGGAGAGGACGCTGACACCGGGCGCCGTCACGTCGGGCTTCAGGTGGAGCGAGACGGGCGTCGGCCCGGCGGACGAGAAGTCGGCGATGTGATCGGGCCGCGTCCCGTCGCCGTCGCCCATCGTCGAAGAGGCGACCGTGATCGCGGCCTGCGCCGTCCCGGGCGAGTCGACCGACCCCAGGCCGCCGTTGTCGTAGTCGTTGCCCGCGGCGACGACCGGCACGACGCCGGCTGCGGCCGCGTTGTCGAGTGCCTGGGCGACGATGTCGCGGCGCGGCTCCGCCTCGGGCTCGCCGAGCGAGAGATTGATGACGTTCATCCCGTCCGCGACGGCCTGGTCGATCCCCTTTGCGATCTCCGGCGAGTTGCCGTCGAGCCCGTAATCCGCGGTCGGCACGCTCAGCACCTTGTAGTTGCCGAGGTACGCCTTCGGCGCGACGCCCGAGATGGGCGAGCCGCCGTTCGGCGCGGTCGGCGTGTCGTGGTCGCCGGCCGCGATGCCCGCGACATGGGTCGCGTGGAAGGAGTAGATCGGATCGAACGGCTTCCCGGCGTACTTCCAGTGCGAGGAGGGCACCGGGAACGCGCGCGCGACGATGACCTTCGGTGTGGTGTAGGCGGTGTTCCCTTTCGGGAAGCCGGCGGGATAGGAGAAGCCCGACGCCTTGAAGTACGGATGCGCCTGGTCGAGGCCGTCGTCGATGATCCCGATCTTCAGGCCCTGGCCGGCGGTGGCGAGGTTCTGCCCCCAGAGCAGAGGCGCGCCGATGATCGACGGGCCGGGATCCGCCTGCGTGGCGGCGGACGAGGCCGGAACGTCGCGCAGCGCGTGGTAGGTCACGCTCGGCCAGACGGTCGCGCCGGGAAGCGTGCGCAGGCGCGCGAGATCGGAGGCGGGGAGTACGACCGAGACGCCGTCGAGCGCGACCCCGTAGTGCCAGTTGACGCGCGCCGACGGGATCGACACCGCGAGCCGCGCCGCAAGCGTGCGCTGTCCCGCCGCCAGTGTGCGGAGATAGGAGACCGCGGCGGGCGTTCGCACGGCGACCGAGTGACTGCGGCGCGCCGAGGCCAGGAGCGTCCGGTTGTGCGCGACCTCGACCGCGAGCGCGGGGCGCGGCAGCGTGACGACGACCTCGACGAGCTTGTCCGAGGGACGCGGAGGCGCGGCCTCCGAACCCCCCGCCAGCAGCGCAAACACCGCGATCAGAGCGAGCGCGAGCGGGATCAGAGAGCGTCGCAAGAGGGCCGCATGGTACGTGCGTTCGGGCCAGGTGGCAGTGACGCGCTCGGGCTACACTGCTTCTCCGCGCGGATGTGGCGGAATTGGTAGACGCGCACGGTCGAGATCGAAGCTACGTCTAGCTATGACACCGCACGGTTAAGCCTTTAGCAGGCTGCTTCGCCGGTCGAAAGTGGGTCTGACAGGGACTCGATGCGGCGGTCTGTTTGACACTGATCTGACATGGAATCTTCTCCACGACCTCTCCGCCCTCCACCGCGACATCCTCCCGTTCATCAGCACGTCCCGCTCAGCCGACTCCGGCGTGCGAGCGGTCTGTCGCTTCGGTATTGTGCCGCCGATTCGGCGGGGGTGAGCGGACGCCGCACCCTCGGCACTGGCAGGGATTCATCAACGCGGTGGTCCCCACAGTCGACTGAGGGCCACTAACACGGCCCTCAGTCGCGTTGCCATACCGGATACGTCGTTGGAGGTCCTCAGCCCAGTTGGAAGTACCCGGGCAATGTCTGTCCGCTGTCGAGTTCGACGAACAGCGTGAAGCAGCCTGCCGTCGTCGGCGCCGTGGCCCAGTTGTACACGTATTGATTGGCTCCGCTGTCATAGCGCAGGCTCGTTCCTCCAGCCGCTGTCGCGGTGACCGTGCTGTCGGGATCGCTGGCGAAGTCGTCGCACGGAGTCGCGCACACGCCTCAGCGTGGGGGAGCTTCGGACGAATTTGACCCCGATACCGGTGCGAGTATCGCGGCGAGCACGCAGAGCGCAACGATCCCGCCTGCCAGACCCGCTACGCCGATCACGTTCGCTGGGCCGTAGGCGTACGGGTGGCCATGCGCGTAGGTGAATTCGTGCCATGCCACCCACGCGAACATCAGCGACGGAGCTACCAGACCGACTAGGACAGCACCGCGAATGCTCCCTGTCACGCTCAGACCCCCTGACCCCCTCGTTACCTAGATCGCGACGCGATCCTACGCTGATCTACGAAGAAAGTCGAGATGCATCTTGCCCGCCGCCTAAGAGCGCCCTAAACCTGATCATCAAGACTCCGTCAAGCTGCGGAGTCCGTTGTTAACGTCGCGCGACGCGGGTTGCGTCATCGACAGCGAGATCCTCTTCGCGTCGAGCGAGGCGAGACCGGATCCGTGGAACGCTTTCTCGGACCGATCGCCCGCATCCTCGACAGAAACGGACATGTCCGGTGCTAGGCACCGGACATGTCCCGAATGGTGACCGGCTAGTTGCCGACCTTGACGTTGACCTTGGACCTCGGGGCGAGGTGGCTTCCGGGAGCCGGACTTTGGGAGACGATGCGCCCCTTCTTCGCCCTGGAGCGAACCTCCGTCACCTTCCCGAGGCGACAGTTCGCGTCCTTGAGCGCAACCCTCGCCGGAGCGAGGCGCAGCCCCACGAGCCGTGGAACGACGCAGTCGAGGTGAGGCAACGCCGAGTTCGTCAGCGTGGCGGCGGGGGTTGAGCTGGTCAGCCATGAGCTCGCGTCCGAGACGTGGAACACGTCCGCAGCGCCGGTATTCCAGTCGATCCCGGGTGCGCCGACGAGTACGGTCGCTCCGTCTGCGGAACTCGCCAGTCCCACTCCCAGCCGACCGTTGCGACCTCCGGTGGAGTCGGTCAGAGTGGCGTTCGGAGCCGCGCTCGACGTCCACGCGCCTTCGTCCGTCACGTGGAAGACGTAGCTCGCACCGGCCTTCCGCTTGACGCCGGGCGCCGTGACCACGGCGGTCGTGCCGTCGGCGGATACCGCCACGCCATGCCCGAGGAGGTCGTGCCGAGAGCCGCTTGCGTTGGTCAAGGTCGCCGCCGGAGTCGAGCTCGAGGCCCAGGCGCCCTCGCCGGCCGCGCGGAACACGTCCACCGCACCCCTTCCGCCCTTGACGCCGGGAGCCCCAAGAAACGCAGTCGTTCCGTCACCCGAAAACGCCAACGAACGTCCGAGGGCATCGTGCGCAGCGCCGCTCGCGTTGGAGAGGATCGCAGTCGGTGCCGAACTCGACGTCCATGCCGCCTCGCTCGCCACATGGAAGACGTACGCCCGGCCCTCACCGCTGCGTGACCGACTGTCGCTGAGGAGCGCCGACGCTCCATCGCCGGAGATCGCGACCGCGGACCCGACGAACAAGTCGGTGCGGGACTCGCCCGCGTTGCTCAGGGTCGCGGCCGGAGTCGAGCTCGAGACCCAACCGTCCTCACTGGAGACGTGGAAGACATACGCCCCGCCCGCACCCGAGAGATAGAGCGGGGCACCAGCGACAAGCGTTGTTCCGTCGGAGGACCCTGCCACCGCCCAGCCCATGAAGCCCTTCCCGTGACCGACGGTCAGGGTGGCCGTCGGCGTGGAGCTCGACGCCCAGGCGTCCTCGTTCGGGACGTGGAAGACGCACACGGCGCCGACCCCGTCTCTGTAGCCCGGTGCGCCGACGAAGGCGGTGGTCCCGTCCGCCGAAAGAGCGACGCTGCCCTCAGTCTGCGCCGCCCCGACCCCCTTGCAGGTCAGGGTCGCTGCAGGAGTCGAGCTCGAAACCCACGATCCTGCGCTCGAGCCGTGGAAGACGTAGACCACACCCCTGTTCTTGGTGACTCCAGGAGCGGCAACGAGCGCGGTCGTCCCGTCTGCCGACAACGCCGCCGCCTGTCCCACCGAGTAGCCCCCAGCGTAGAGTCCTGCGGGAACGGGCCCGCATCCGGAGAGCGCCACTGCAATTCCAACGGCCACCACGACCGTGCAGGCGACCTTCACGCGTTTCATAGTTCTCCTCCTTGCTGCTGCGTGTGGCTACGTCCAGAGGACGTGCCTTCAACGGCAGCTGCCCGGCGGAATCGCGGGGGTCTCCGGGTTCGGCTTAGCGCCGGAACGTACTAGGGGAATGGGTACCGCGATCGTGCCGGAGTCGGCTGCTCAGAACCATCGGTTACCACCTCCCTCACCAAGAGGACCGCACGATTATCCACCCAGCTGCCAGCGGCTGTCAACGCAATCAAGGAACGCCGACGCTCGGCGTTCTGGCTTTAGCGGCTGCACTCACTTGGCATCCTCGGTCAACTGAGGAACCCGGGTCTTCGCGCTAATGTGAACGATGTCCGAGTCATCACTCGCACTCGGAACCTCGTTCGGACCGGTCGGCTCAACGCGCTCATCATCGAATCGGCGTCGGAATCGGGATGATCGTCCGCAACCAGGTCGGCGCGATCATCGGCCTACTCGCATGGGGCTTCATCGCCGAAAACCTCCTCTTCGCCTTCGTCCCATCCGTAGGACGCTTCGCGCCCGTCCACGCCCAGGACGCCTTCATGGGACTCACGACCGACCACCTCCTCCACGCCGCAGCAGGCGCCGCCACACTGGTCGCCTGGACAATCGCGTTCTCACTCGCTGCAGTCGGCCTCGCCGCACGCCGCGACGTCAACTAGCCCTCGTCCTACCGGCATAGGAGAGGTCGGGGAGGGGCTCGTTTGGCTGTCCTGTCTCTTAACCCCCGCGCGCCGTAGCGGGTTGGGTGGCCGGGCGCCGCGAAGCGCCCGTAACGTGACCGCCCTACTCCAGGTAGTCGATGGGGCGGGCGGCGGGCAGGCTACGGGTCGCGGGGGTTGGTGGGCCGGGCGCTGCGAAACGCCCATGACCCGGACACCCCGCTTGTGTGGCCGGGTGTAGGCCGGGTGCTGGCCCTGTGGTGGCCCCCATCTGGCGGTTTGGCCGGTCTCGGGCGCATCAGGAAGAGAGCGTCGATCCTCCTCCAGCGAAAGGAGCCGCGAAACGCCGCCAACCGTCGACACGGCCGCCTCGTGCCCTTCTGACGGGCGGGAGAGGTCGGCCGCTGCGGGTCACGTGAGAGGACGCTCACCCAGGCGAGTGGTCAGGTCATTCCCCGCCTCCATCGGTCTGCCGGTTGGCGACATAGACCAGGGTATTAGCTGGCACCCCTGGGAAAACTCGTACAGTTGCGAAGCCGGCATCGCGAAGCAGCGGCACGAGTTCGTGGCGGTACCACTGCCGCATGGTCAGGGTGTGTTCCTCACGATGTCCGTCCGTCGTTTCCGCCCGGATCGTCATGCGGACGCAGCGGTCGTGCCGATCGACAGCGTCGACGCGGCTGCGCAACGAGATAGGGCCACTCGAGGGCTCGCTCCAACCGCGCACACGCCAGCGGAATGGCTTTTCCTCGTTGTCGAGAACGAGTGTGCCGCCGGGAAGCAACGCGCCATGGAGGCGGCATAGGGCTTCAATGTCCTGTCCGCGGGTGCTGCCGAGGCCGAGAACGCCGCTGCAGAGGATCGACCCATAGCGTCGCTTTGGAGAGAGCTCGTGGAGCCTCGACACCCAGAGCGTGGCATCTGGAACGCGACTATGACAGCGATCGATCATGTCAGCCGATGCGTCGCAGCCGTCAACGTCCAGACCCCGATCCCGTAGTGGAGCAAGCAGCCTCCCGGTACCACAGCCCGCATCCAACATGGGGCTTCGGAGAAGCTCGAAGTACCCGTCGAGCTCTGGGGTATCGAGATTCACCGACGCCCAATAGTCGGCGACTAGCCCGTGATGCCACGTGCTTGGCGCGTCCTTCCTCTCGTCGCAAACTCGTTTGATCCCCGCCCCCCGCGACGTCCTAGTCATGGCTGGTTCGGGTAGCGGCGTCCGTTTGCAAAAAGATCGCGGCTGCGAGGACGCGGCGGTTTATCGAACGGCCCGTTGGCAGTTCAAGCTTGCGGAAGATGTTTCGCGTATGAAACTCGACCGTCTTCTGAGTCACGAAGAGGGCGCTTCCGATCCCGAGGTCACTTCGGCCCTGGCTCAGAAGGGCGAGAACATCGCGCTCACGTGCGGTCAGATACGCGACTCGATTGTCGACATCCATCCGTGCGTCTCCCTTTGGTAGTGCCGGGGAGTCGCTTCACAGATGGACTAGTTGCGCAGACGGCTCCCGACGGCAAAACAACCTGCGCGACACCATCGCGCCAGGTTCGGCCAAAACGGCCACGGAGCTATCAGCACGGCTTATTCGTGGTGCAGTGTACGCCCCGCAAGCCCGACTTTCAAGCCGTCGTTCGCGGGTCTAGGGATAACCCCAGTCTGCGCACAAACCAGGGAAATCATCGGCGCGCGGCGCCGGCAGGACCGGAGATCCTCCTCAGAAGCACCTCTCGGCCTGACTCAAACCCGAGACCGATCTCCACCGTACGAAAGGAGTCCCGATGGGACAGAAGCGATTTGTAGCGGCCTTCGTCGTGAGTGCCGACGTCGACCGACGGAAATAGTAAGGGCCTTGCGACTAAACAAACGTGGTCATCAAGACCCTTGGAGAAGCGCTACGCGTCACCCTGTTGGCGGTCCTCATCGCAGCACTCG
>DATFSG010000172.1:0-3766 GCA_035262765.1 Gaiellaceae bacterium
CCGTCGATCGGCGGGATCAAGGGCCGCGAGCCGGTGGCGAGGACGAGGTTGTCGTACTGCAACTCCTGTCCGTCGACCTCCACCACGCCCGGCCGCGCAACCTTGCCCTCGCCGCGCACGAGCCGGCAGTTCCACTCCTCGAGGTAGTGGAGCTGACCGGAGTCGTCCCAGTCACTCGTCATCCAGTCGCGCCACTCCCAGACTCCGTCCGCTTCCGGACGCTCGCGGTGCAGCCCCGGCGCGCGGCCGAGCGACTCGCCGAGCTCCGTCGCCCTCAGCATCGTCTTCGTCGGCATGCACGCGAAATACGAGCACTCGCCGCCGACAAGCCGGCTCTCGACGAGCGTGATCTGCGCCTCGTTGTCGAACCGGCGGAGGGCGCCGACGAAGTGCTCGCCGGTCGACCCTCCACCGAGGACGACAACCTTCACTACTTGAGTCCGTTCGCCGCCAGGAAGGTGGAAGCGATCTTCTGCGGCGTCTCCTTGTTCACGACGTACGCCTTGTTCATCGCCTGCATCGCAGGCAGCGTCAGCTTCGCCGTGACCGCGTTGGCGGTACTCGCGAGGAGCGGGCCGGCCGATCCGCCCAGCAGGCTCGCCTTGAGCACCGGCGCGACGTTCTGGAAGCCGAAGATGTGCTTGTTGTCGACCAGCGCCACGTACTTGTTCTTCTGGAGCTGCTGCGGGTCGGTGGAGAAACCGTCTCCCCCGGTCGCCTTGCCCTGGTCGAGCAGCGTGTAGACGCTGATGTTGCCGAGCTGGATGAACTTGATGTTGTTCAGCCCGTAGATCTGCTTCATCCCGAGGATGCAGGTGATCCGCGTCGTGCACTCCGGATAGCCCGCGTACGAGAATGACTTGAGCTTGCTCAGGTCGCTCATGTCCGTGAGGTGATCCTTCGTCGCCGTCGACTTGAGCACCGTGAAGGTGTCCGTGTCAGCGAACGGCGTCGGGTTGAGCATCGTCTGACCTTGCGCGTTCTCGTACTTCTTCGCGGCCACGTAGGTCGCGTTCGCCGTCTTCGGCGCGTTCTTGGTCTTCGCGAGGTCGAGAGCGACGACGCCCGTGTACTCGGGATAGAAGTTCATCTTCCCGCTCTTGATCGCCGTGTTGGCGAGCTCCGAGGAGCCGAAGCTCCCCTTGTAGACGACGTGGAAGCCCTTCGCGGCGAGTGCCTGGCCGTAGAGCTGGCCGAGGATGTACTCCTCGCCGAAGTTCTTCGTGCCGATCGTGATCGTCGTCTTCGACGCATCCGACGCTGTCGTCGTCGGAGCGGTGGTGCCGCTACCGCCTCCCCCACCGCAGGCGGCAAGGCCGATCAGAAGCGCGACCCCGAAGGAAATCGCGAAAGCCGCCTTGGCGGCACGGCGTGTGTGCTTACGGAACATGCAGTGCCCTCCTGTGTTGTTTGCCCATTTGGGCCTTCTCCTCCGCGAGACCCTACGCCCTCGGGGCCATTCTGCGCGACGCCGCGTTCTGGGCAAGGCTCAGCACGAACGCCGTCAAGAGCGCCATCGCAGCGACCACGATCGCCGCCGCCAGCACGCCCGCCTGGCCGTACACCTGGGGGTTGACCATGATGTCACCCAGACCGCCGCCCCCGGCGATTGCCGCGATCGTCGCCGTCGCGATCACGAACACGGCGGCGATCCTGACGCCCGCAAGGAGGAGTGGCAGGCCGAGCGGCAGCTCGACGTCCGTGAGGATCTGTCGCTCGGTGAGCCCCATCCCGCGCGCCGCCTCGACCACGTCCCGTTCCACGCTGTCCACGGCGAGGTAGGAGTTGGTCAGGAGGGGCGGGACCCCGATCACGACGAGCGCGATGGTGACGTTCCAGAAGCCAATGCTCAGCCACGCGATGAAGACGCCGATGAGCGCGATGCTCGGCAAGGCGCGGCCGACCGAGGACACGCCGAGCGCCAGCGACAGGCCCCGGTGCTTGTGCCCGAGCCAGAGCCCGAGCGGCACGGCGATGAGGAGCGAGATGCCGAGGGCGGTGAACGCGAGCTCGGCCGTCGACACCGCTTTGTGGAACAACAGAGAGGCGTTGTCCGGGATGAACCGGAACGCGTCGACGAAGAGCGAGGCGACCATCACCGCACCCGGGTCCAGGGTGTGAGGGCGCGTTGCAGGAGCGCGAGGAGCCCGTCGGCGGTCAGCGCGAGCAGGATCGTAAGAACACCTGCGGCGACGAGCTCCGTCCGGAAGATGTCCGCGATGTCGATCGCGTCGAAGATCGGGGCACCGAGCCCGTAGTGAAGAACGAGGGCGCCGATGGTCGCGATCGAGATCGTTGCGACCGTCGCGACTCTGACGCCGGCCATGATCGACGGCGTCGCCAGCGGCAGCTCGACCCGCAGGAAGGTCTGCCGGCGGGTCAAGCCCATCCCGCGCGCGGACTCGAGGACCTCCGCCGGCACGCTCTGCAAGCCAACCATGATGTTGCGGTAGAGCACGAACAGCGTGTAGAGGATCAAGGGGATCGCGATCGTCCTCACCCTGAGCCCGGTGATCGGCACGAGGATCGTGAAGAGCGCGATGCTCGGCAGCGTGTACAGGATGTCGGCGGCCGCCCCGATCGGAGCGTCGAAGACCCGCCAGCGGTAGCTGACGAGCGCCAGCAGGAAGGAGATCGCGAGGCCGATCGACACGACGATCAGTGTCAGCTCGATGTGCTGGATGAGCGCCGGCTGGAGGGTGTCGCCCCAGTGCTCGCGCACCCAGCTCGGGCAGAACCAGTGATTGTTCCGCAGGCAGGCGCTCGCCTGCCCGAAGCTCGGGATGACCGGGCCGCCGGCCGCGCGGAGGCCGCTCACTGCAGCAAGTCCTCGCGCCTCACGACGCCGAGCGGCGCGCCGTCGGCGCCGACGACAACGAGCGCATCGCGGCGCTCTGCGACCAGAACGGCGAGCGCGTCGCGGAGATTCGTGTCCGCGGCGAGGCGCGGCAGGCCGTCCTCGGCGCCTGCCGGCGCCAGCTCGAGCTCGCCGAGCGTCTTCAGCGCAAGCGCCTTGAGGGCCCGGTCGCGGCCGACGAAATCCGCCACGAAGTCGTCCACCGGGCGCTCGAGGATCTGTTGCGGCGTGTCGTACTGCGCGAGCTTGCCGCCCTGGCGCAGGATCGCGATGCGGTCGCCGACCTTGATCGCCTCGTCGATGTCGTGGGTAACGAAGACGACCGTCTTGCGCAGCTCGCTCTGCAGGCGCAGGAACTCGTCCTGGAGCCGGGAGCGCACGATCGGGTCGATCGCGCCGAACGGCTCGTCCATCAGCATCAGCGAGGGGTTCGCTGCGAGGGCGCGCGCGAGACCGACGCGCTGGCGCTCGCCGCCGGAGAGCTGCGCGGGGAACCGCTTCGCGTAGGACGGGTCGAGCCCGACGAGGTCGAGCAGCTCGGCAGAGCGCGTCTTGATCCACGAGCGCGGCCGGCCGAGCAGTTTCGGCACGGTCCCGATGTTCCCCTCGATCGTCATGTGCGGGAAGAGGCCGACCTGCTGAATGACGTACCCGATCGAGCGGCGCAGCTCGGTGAGGTTGTGGTCGCGGATCGACCGGTCGTCGATGCGGATGTCGCCGCTCGTGAGCTCGATCAGCCGGTTGACGAGCTTGAGCGCCGTCGTCTTGCCACCGCCCGACGGGCCGACGAGGACGCAGATCTCTCCCGCGGGCACCGTGAGCGAGAGCTGCTCGACCGCCGCTCCCTCCCGGCCCGGGTAGATCTTCGTGGCCTCGTCGAAGACGAGCTCGGCCGCCTCGGTCGGCATG
>DATFSG010000173.1:0-5165 GCA_035262765.1 Gaiellaceae bacterium
TCGTAGTGCAGGCGCAGCTCGTCGGATGCCTTCGCGCGGTCGGCATCCGCGACAAGGGTGTCGAGGCTCTCGGCCATCCCGCCGCAGCCTAGAACGAGTCCCTACAGAGTGCTCAGGTGCGGCACTTCGGGTCGCCCCAGCTTCGTTCCAGGGCCTGCTGCGTAGCCTGGACGGTCGCGTCGTACGGGCCGATGTCGTCGGCCGCCCACATCACGTCCGGCGTCACTCCCGGCCCCTCCGCGGTGGCGCGGTACTTGGTGCCGTTGCCCGGTGGGTGACTGCCGTGCGGGAAGAAGCCGTAACAGAAGTCGCCGAGGGTGTTGCCTCGATGATGCGTGAGGAAGCTGTTCTCGCGATGCCAGCCCTTCCCGTACCGCGAGTCGTAGGTGTCGACGTAGATGTTCCGCCCGTAGCTGTCGAGCGGTCGCCCCTGTGGGGTGGCCTTGAACCCGTAGACCCCGACACCGTTGTACGTGAGCCGACCGAAGAGGTGGCGGTATTTCTTGTAGGCCCAGTTCTGGTAGATGGTGAGCACGGGCAAGTCGCCGGTCCAGTGGGAGAGATGGAGCTCCTTGTAGCCGGTCGTTCCGCCGTAGTTGGGCTTGAGGCGCACCCACGACTGAAGGGCCCAGTAGCTGCCGTCGGGGGCCTTGCACGCCTTGAGCTTCCAGGCGAGCGCCGGCCCGTCGTACGGGAGGCAGACGCCCTTGCCCTTGGCCCCGTACTTGAGCTTGAACTTGACCTGCGGGCGGGAGGTGCTCGGGGCGCGGGCATTGATCGCATCCCAGGCCATCAGGTACTTCTCGCGGCCGCCGCTGCGGTAGCTCACGTGAGCGCGCCCTTGCCTGTCGATCGACAGGGTCGCACTCCTCACGTTGCGGCCGATGATTGCGCTCCCGAAGGCCGGCACAGCTCCGAACGCAGCGATAAGGAGCAGACTCAGTACAACGAGGCTTCTCCGCATCGGACTACGCTAATTCTACACCGAAAGTAGTAAACCGGCTTACCGCGATCCAGCAGGCGAGAGTGCGTAGATCCGGCCTAGGCCGACGAGGTAAAGGCGGCCGTTGCCGGCCACCGCGGGCGAGTATTCGCCGTCCTGCCACTCGGCGCGAAGGTGACCAGTCGTGGCGGCGAGCGCGTACGTCCGGTGGTCGAAGCTCGAGAAGTAGACGAAGCCGTCGATCACCGAGGCTGCTCCGGAGATCCGCGCTTGGGCGTGGTACGTCCAGCGGAGCGACCCGGTACCCGCGGCGAGGGCGTAGAAGGTGTCGTCGTAGGAGCCGACGAGGACGAGACCGTCCCAGACGGCCGGCGACGCGTAGACGTAGCTCCCCGTGCCGAAGCTCCAGAGGACGCGTCCGTTCCGGGCCGAGAACGCGTAGACGCGGCCGTCGAGCGACCCGATGTAGACGCGCCCGGCATTGACCGAGGCCGTGGAGTAGAACCTGCCGTAGCCAGAGGTGCGCCAGACAGGGCGGCCCGTGCCCGCGGACAGCGCCAGCATCTCGCCGGCGTAGGTGCCGATGTAGATCCGTCCGTACGCGAGCGTGGGCGAGGCCTTGATCGGCGCGCCGGTGGAGTAGCGCCAGCGAGGGTGCCCGTTGCGGGCGTCGAAGTCGTACACGTATCCGTTCTGGTCGGCGACATAGAGGTTGTCGCCGGCAACGAGCGGTGACGACTCGGACGGACCGATGGTGCGTTGCCACCGGATGCGGCCCGTCTGTGGGTCGAAGGCGAGCAGCTTGCCTCCGGACAGCGTCGCCTTGCACTCGTAGTTCCCGATGAAGGTTGCGAAGAGCAGGTGGTCGCCGAGCGCCGGCGACGACCAGCCGCAGCGATGGGCCTCGTAGCTCCAGCGAGTGCGCCCGGTGTCCGGGTCGATGGAGGAGAGCCGGCCGTGGAACGCCTCCTCGAAGACGCTCCCGTAGCCGACGGCGGGCGGGAACTCGAGCAGCCCTCGGCCGTGAAACGTCCACAGCCGCCGGAACGGCGGCCGCAGTCCGGGCTCATCGACCGCTCGGAGCCGGGCATTGTCTGCGCCGTACGTCGGCCACGGGAGCGCGGCGTTCTGCGGCGGCGGCACTGTCGTGGTCGGAGGGGGTGGCGGCGGTGGTGGTGCCACCGTCGTCGTCGGCGACGGCGAGGCGCTCCCGCACGAGACGAGAGCGCCGGCCGCCACGATCAACCCGATGGCCGCGAGGGTCCTACATATCTGTGGTCTCTCCGCTGAGATGACTCCATAGATTGGAGAAGAAGCGTGACAGCGCGGGCCAGTGGGCGCTCGCTTCGAAGTTGATGGCACCCGCGTCGAACACAGTTGAGCGGCCGCGGGTGTAGATCGTCATGTCCGCGGGCTTGCCCGGCCCGAGCTCGTTCGGGATCTCGGCCAGGATGTGCGTGTGCGGCGGCGAGGAGGCGTTCGGCTCGTCGACCTCGATCCCGTAGTTACCGACGCTGCTGCCGTTGTGCAGGCCCGTGCCCGCGAAGAGCCAGGGGGCTGCACCGGTGTTCCTGATGCGGTACGGCCGGTTCGGGTAGTTGCCCTCGTCCCAGCCGGCGTACTGCGCGCCGATGAGCGCCGCCTCGGGCCGGCCGACGTTGCGCCACGGAATGCGGCCGGTCATCGTGTTTCCCGAGACCTTCACCTTGTAGAAGAAGCTGTTGGCCGCGAGGAAGGCGAGGTTGCCGCCGGCGTTGCGGTAAGCGGTGACCAGGTCGAACGTGTGGGACGTGACGTACTCCTCGTGGCCGCCGAACACGATCAGGCGGTAGTGGCTCAGCTGGCGGGCGCTCGAGATCCGCTCGAGGTCGTCGTCGGAGATGAAGTCGGCGCGGTAGCCGCTGTGCCAGTACCAGCGCAGGAAGCCGACGTCGAAGCGCTGGAACTGCTCGGGGAGCCCCGCGGGGACCGGCCGCCCGTTCACGCGGGAGGCGGCGAAGGGATTCGTCAGGTCGATCGTGTGGACCGAAGAGTCGAGGTACCAGCTGTCGCCCGCGTAGTCGTCGTACGCGTGCCAGGTGTTCGTCGGCTCGACGACGAGCACGGGCGCGCTGCCGAGCCGGCTCGGGCGGAGGACGAACGGCGCGTAGTCGGTATGTCCGCTCCAGGTCAGGCGGGCGACGTAGTCGCCGCTGGCCCAGGTCGAGCCGAGGGGGATGTGGACGAGCCAGCGGCTGTTCCCTGCGGGACGGCGCACCAGCTGCGGCGCCGTCACCGGCTTGCCGTAGGTGTTCTTGTCCCAGCCGGGGGCGGCTGCCGGGCCGGGCGTCCCGGAGTCTCCAGCCTGGAAGATCTCGAGCGTGGCGCGGTTCGTGTTGCCGCCGCCGATGTTCAGCACGGCGACCTGTCCGGGCGCGTAGCTGCGGGCTCCGAAGCCCGCGAGCAGCGGCGCGGTGCTGGCCTTGCCGGGGCCGAGCACGACCCCGAAGACGATCGCAACGGCAGCGATGACGGCGACGCCGGAGACGAGGCCGGCGGCAGGACGGCGGCGGTACGGCGCGATGTTCATGGCGCCACCGTCGGCGGCGGCGCCAACCGCGCTCTAACGGTCGCCTAACGGCCACTAGGAGCGGTCTTGCCGGGGTGCTACAACCTTCGCGCATTGGTCGAATTCGCTCTTCTGGGACCGCTCGAGGCTCGTGACGGCGAGCCGATCTCGCTCGGCGGCCCGAAGCAGCGGGCGCTACTTGCGATGCTGCTGCTCGAGGCGGGGCGGGTCGTCTCGACGGACCGCCTTGTCGAGGCGCTGTGGGAGGGCGATCCCCCCGCGACTGCGGTCGCCTCGCTCCAGAACTTCGTCGCCCAGCTGAGAAAGGCGCTCGGCCCGGACGTGATCGAGACCCGGACGCCGGGCTACGTCGTGCGACTCGATCCGGAGCAGCTCGACCTGGCGCGCGTCCGGAGCCTCGTCGACGCTGCGCGCGCGAGCGAGCCGATGCGGCGCGCGTCGCTGCTCGACGATGCGCTCGCCCTCTGGCGCGGCGAGCCGCTGGCCGAGTTCCGCTACGAGGCATTCGCGCGGGAGGAGATCGCGCGGCTCGAGGAGTTCCACCTCACGCTCGTCGAGGAGCGGGCGGAGGCGAAGCTCGCGATCGGCGCTCACGCGGAGGTCGTCGACGAGCTCGAGGCGCTCGTCCGCACGCATCCGCTGCGCGAGCGGCTCCGGGCGCAGCTGATGCTCGCCCTCTACCGGTCGGGTCGGCAGGCGGAGGCGCTCGAGGTCTATCGCCAGGGCCGCGAGCAACTCGTTGAGCAGCTGGGCCTCGAGCCCAGTCCGCTCCTGCGTGGCGTGCATGCCTCGATCCTTCGCCAGGAGACGTTCGCGGTCGATCGCGGCGCGATTCCCGAGGTCGAGCACTTCGAGGAGGTGGCCGCGGCGCTGCTCGCCGGCAAGGTCACGATCGTCGTCGGCTCCGACTCGGAGCCGCTCGCCTCGGAGCTCGCGCGGCGCTTCGGTGTCGACGCGGACACGACTCCGGAGCTCGCGCGCGTCTCCCAGGCGGTCGCGGTCCTCAACGGCGCGGGCCCGCTGTACGACACGCTCCACACGCTCGTCGAGAGCGACGGCGAGCCCTCGCCTGTCCACCGCTTCCTCGCGGGGCTGCCGGCGCGGCTGCGCGAGCACGAGTCCGGGCAGCCGCTGCTCGTCACGACCGGGTACGAGCTCGCGCTCGAGCGTGCGCTCGAGGAGCTGGAGGAGCCATACGAGACGGTCTGCTACCTCGCCGCGGGCCAGATGCGTGGCAGCTTCTGCCACATCGCGCCGACCGGAGTCGCGAACGTGATCGAGCGGCCGAACGCGTACACCGGTGAGCTCGCGCTCGACGAGCGCACGGTGCTCCTCCACCTGCAGGGACGGATCGACCGGTCGACCGAGCGCGCCTGGGAGAGCTTCGCCGTGACGGAGGACGACTTCATCCACTACGGCGACGTTGCCCGCCGGTTGCCTGTATCGCTCGCCGCGCGGCTGCGCCGCACGCACCTGCTGCTGCTCGGTTACACGCTCTCGACCTGGACGCTCCGCGTCGTCCTCGAGCGCTTCTGGGGCAGCGAGCCGCTGCCGTATCGCTCGTGGTCGGTGCACCCCGGGCCGCAACCGCTCGAGCGGGAGTTCTGGCGGCGGCGCGACGTCGAGGTGATCGACATGGCGCCGGCGGCCTAC
>DATFSG010000174.1:0-12540 GCA_035262765.1 Gaiellaceae bacterium
TCATGCGCGACGAAGTTCCCGTCGAGCCGCTCCGGCCGCAGCGCGACGATGACCTCGTCGGCGAGAGCGAACGCGACACGGCCGTCGTCGCCCGCGATGCCGACGAGATCCTCGGTCGGCGGCTGCTCTCCCTCGCGCCAGCCGACCGCCGTGCCGGCCGAGATCCGCTCGCGCGCCGGCACCGCCTCGTCGAGCTCATCCACCCGCCCGAGCAGCGCGCGGAACTCGAACTGCCGGAACGTCTCGCGCAGCTGAGCTCGGTCGGGCGGCGCGAGGACGAGCTCGGCCGGGTCGGAGTCGAGCTCGAGGTCGCGCCGCATCGTGGCCAGCACCTTCGCCGCGCGTGCCTGGTCGGCGAACTCCGTCAGGTTCTTCTTGCGCGCCGGGGACAGGTCCTCGACGTGCTCGAGCACCTCCTCGAGCGACCCGAACTGAGCGACGAGCTGCCCGGCGGTCTTGTCGCCGATGCCCGGGACACCCGGGATGTTGTCGGAGGTGTCGCCCTTGAGCCCGATGAAGTCGGGGATCTGGTCGGGCCGGATCCCGTACCGCGCCTCGACGCGCTCGGGCGTGTAGACGTTGACGTCGCTCACTCCGCGCGGCGTCATCATCAGGCAGACGTTCTCGGAGACGAGCTGGAACGCGTCGCGGTCGGTCGACACCACGCAGGTCTTGATCCCCGCCTCGTCGGCCCGCGTCGCCAGCGTCGCGATCACGTCGTCGGCCTCCCAGCCCTCGAACTCGAGGTTCCGGTAGCCGAACGCCTCGACGATCGGCCGCAGGTGCGGGAACTGCTCGCGCAGCAGGTCCGGCATCGGCCGGCGACCCTCCTTGTAGACGACCTCGATCGCCTCGGCCTGCGCGGCACGCTCCACCGGGCGGGTGTCCCAGGCGACGGCGACGCCCTTCGGCCGGTAGTCGGAGAGGAGCTTGAAGAGCATGTTCGTGAAGCCGAGCAGGGCGTTCGTGGGGAAGCCCTCGCTCGTCGCCAGCTCCTCGGGCAGCGCGAAGAACGCGCGGTACGCGAGGTTGTTGCCGTCGACGAGGAAGAGCTCGGCGTCGCGCGCGGGTGCGTCGCTGAGGTCGAGCTCGGCGCCTGTGAGGGTCTTCGGCGACATCTCTGCGAGTGTACGTCCGTGGCCCGGCCGGCAATCGTCCCCTTCTCCGAGGAGCACGTCGAGGCCGCCGCGGCCCTCCTCGCGGAGCGCCACGAGCGACACCGGAGCGCGTTTCCGGAGCTGCCGGCGCCCGCCGATTACGGCGCGGAGATCGCGGCTTTGCTCGCCGCCGGAGCGACCGGGGCCTGCACCGACGGCGCGTACGTTCTCGGCCGCTCCATCTCGACCGAGCACTGGGGGCCGAACGTCTGGGTCGAGTCGGCCGGATACGCGACGCGCGACCCGGAGCTGCTGCGCGACGTCTGGGCGGAGGCCGCGACGGGTTGGTTCGAACAGGGCCTCAAGGAGCACTACGCCTTCGTGCCCGCGACCGATCCGGCCCTGATCGACACCTGGTTCCGACTGGGCTTCGGCGGGCAGCACGCCAACGCGTTGATGACGGTGCCCGAGCGGGAGTGGCCGTCCGGCGTGCGCGAGGCGACCGAGGACGACGTCGAGGCGCTCGTGGAGCTCGGCCCTCTCCTCTCGCGGCACCAGCAGCGGTCGCCCTGCTTCTCACAGCTGCCCGAGCAGACCCTCGATGAGATCCGAGGTGAGGTCCTCGACGACTTCAAGGACGACAAGGTCGTCAACCTGGTCTACGAAGTCGACGGCCGCATCGTCTCGAACTTCGCCCTCTGCCCCGTCGAGCTGTCGGCCGCGCACAGCGGTCTCGCGTGCCCGCCGGGAGCCACGCTCATCGCCTTCGCCGTCACGGCGCCCGAAGCGCAGGGGACCGGTGCCGGCGTCGCCCTGACCGACGCGTCCTTCGCCTGGGCGCGGACACACGGCTACGAGACGATCGCGGTGGACTGGCGCGTGACGAACCTGGGGGCGTCGCGCTTCTGGCCGAACCGGGGCTTCCGCACGAGCTTCCTACGGCTCTACCGCTCGCTGCCGTAGTGGCACGCGTCCCGCTGCTCTCCGGCACTCGGGTCGTCGTGGCGACTGCGCCTGCGGACGCTCGCCTCCTGCGACCGCCGCCGCCGGGTCGCGGGACGGACGTCGAGGCCGCGACGAAAGAGGCGCTGCGCTTTCCGCTCGACGGAGAGCCGCTCGAGGTGCTCGCCGCGCGGGCGTCCCGCGTGACCATCGTGGTCGAGCCGCCCGCGCTACCGATCAGCAACGTGCTGGGTGACCCGAGGCGGCTCGCGATCGGGGCGGTGAGCCAGGCGCTCGAGGAGCTCGGCGTGCGGACCGAGCACCAGACCCTGCTCGTCGCCGGCGGTCTCGCCCGCCGCGCGAGCCGCGGGGAGATCGCCGCGCTCGTGACGCCGGAGCTGCGCCGCCGCTTCCACGGCCGCGTCGCGGTGCACGACGCCGCCGACCCGGCGCTCGCCGGGATTCCGCCCGGCGCGCCGCGCGTGCGAGTCGCGCCGGAGCTCGTGGAGACCGACCTCGTCGTGGTCGTCAGCGCCGCGGAGACCGTCCTGCACGGCGGGCCGGCGACGCTGCTCGCCGCCGCCGACGCCGAGACGCAGCGCCGCGCGACGGCGGAGTCGCTACTCGAGACAGGCGGCTCGGAGGGCTGGCGCCTCGCGAGCCTCGTCGAACAGACGCTCGCGTCACAAGTCCCGCTCCTCGGCGTCTCGCTCGTGCTCAACCATCCGCAGTTCGCGGGCGTGTTGCGCGGCTACCCCTACGAGCTCGAGGCCGCCGACCGGATCGCACGGTCGCCGCTGCGGATCGCCTTCTCCGCCTCGCCGGGATCGGTCCGCCGCCGGGTCCTGCGGACGCTGCGGGGGACTCGTACCGCTGCGGCCGTGCTCGCGGGACCGCCGTCCGTCGCCCACGCCGAGGCCCTGCTCCGCTCGATCGAGCTGCGCCGGGCGACGCTCGGCGAGCCGCTCGACGCGCTCGTGATCGGGATTCCAGGAACGACGCCCTTCCTACCGCGCGAGCAGCCGAACCCGTTGCTGGCGGCCTACCTCGGGCTCGCGCACGCCCTGGGGCTTTGGCGGGACGCCTTCCCCATCCAGGACGGCGGCATAGTCATCCTCGTCCACCGCTTCCGGCGCGCCTTCGCCCGCCCGACGCAGCAGCCCTACCACGTCTTCTTCCGCTCCGACCCGATCGCGCGGAACCCCGAGCTGCTCCGGGCCGCCGAGGAGGCTGTCGCCGAAGAAGTGCGTGCCGTCGAGGAGTACCGCGCGGGCAGCACCGTCCATCCACTGCTCCCGTTCCGCGACTGGGAGGCCTGCGGGCCGGCGCTCGAGCGGCTCGGCGCGGTCTACGTCGCCGGCGCGCGGGACGGGGACGCGGTGCGGCAGCTCGGCTTCATCCCGATCGGCAGCATCGGCGCGGCACTGCAGATGGCCCGCGGCCACCGCGGCCCCGACGCCCGCATCGGGTTCCTGCTCTCGCCGCCGTACTTCCCGCTGCGGGTCGGCTCAGGCGAGGCGTAGGCCGAGGAAGTCCGCAGCGACGGCGATCTCCTCGCCCTCGACGTCGAGCGCCCGCACCGAGACGAGCCGCAACGCCGAGGCGGCGCGATCGAACAGCGTCACGTTCAACCACTGCGACTCGAACGTCGACCACCAGCGCAGCCCGGCGGCGTCGGCGTGCTTGTCGTGGAGGGCGAGCGCCTGCGGCTGGGTGAGGGCGCGCTCCCGGGTTGCCACGCCCGACGGACGCAACCGCTCGCGGCGCAGAACGGCCGGGTCGTCGAGGTCGACGAGCTGAGCGTCGTGGGGCAACTCGAGCTCCGCGAGAGCGAGCGGCAGGCCACGCCGACGAAGCAGGGCCGCGCTGAGCCGCTGGCCGCGGAAGCGCGCCAGCTGCTCGACGACGCACGAGAGCGGCTGCTCGGAGAGGTAGAGGCAGCCGTACACCGATGGGTTGTCGTGGCGGCCCTCGCCCTGATACGGCCGCGGAAACCAGAGCGCGCCGTCCGCTGCATCCGGTGCGGCGCGCTCGTTCCACGCCAGGCAGCGGTGGAGGATCACGCGAACGAGTCGGAGCGCTCGGCGCGGATCGCCCGCATCAGCTCCTCGGTCCGTCCCTCCCGGATCAGGTCGATCGGACGCCGGTCACCCAGCACGGGATTGAGTCCGAAGAGCCAGGCGAGCGCCGCTTCCCGGTCGTAGAGCCGCAACAGGTTCGACCAGACGAGCTCGAGCAGGTCGACCTTCTCGGCGTTGAGCGGATCGATCCCCGAACCGCGCAGCCAGCGCGTGACCTGAGCGCGGCTGACGCCGAGCATGTCGGCGAGCCGCGCCGCCGAGCCGAAGTCGACCCGAAGCGCATCGACCTTCGTCGCAATCGCCACTGCCATGCCTTCAGGTTAGCGCAACAATTCTTGTTGCGCAACGGAACTTGTTGCGCCGATGGACCGCGTACGATTCCGGCGCAAGCCGAAGTGGCGGAATTGGCAGACGCGCCGGACTCAAAATCCGGTGGCCTTCGGGCCGTGTGGGTTCGACCCCCACCTTCGGCATCGCCTGCCTAGTCGTTAGGGCGCCTGAGCAGCGCGTACGCGGCGACGCCGACGACGAGCAGGAAGAGACCAACGCCGCCCCAGTAGTACGGATTGGGTGTGCCGTCGCCGATGATGCGGTCGTTCCAGGCGCTCCAGTTCAGCCCGGCGACGAGCAGCAGTGGCAGGCCGATCCCGGCGATCAGGCCGAGCAGCACGCGGGTGTCACTGCTCGTTGCGCGCCTCGCCAGCACGACGGCGAGCACGACCGCGGGAACCAGGAGCAGCACTCCCAGGCTCAGCAGGCCGAGGACGAGCCCCGTGCCCACGAGCGCCCAGAGCCAGAAACCGACCCAGCCGACGAGGTAGGACGGCCGGCTCGCGCGGGGCTGAACCGTCACAGGAACCACTCTACGTCCGGTTCGCAGCATCTAGGCTCGACTCGTGGCCAAGAGCGTCGGCATTCTCACCGGCGGCGGCGACTGCCCTGGGCTGAACGCGGTCATCCGCGCCGTCGTCCGGCGGGCGGACGCTGCGGGCTGGGACGTCGTCGCGGTGCGCGAGGGGTGGCGCGGCCTGGTCGAGCCCATCTTCGAGGACCTCGGTCCGCAGCAGGTGTCGGGGATCCTCCCGCGCGGCGGCACGATCATCGGCACGAGCCGCACGAATCCGTTCAAGCTCGAGGGCGGCGTCGAGCAGGTCCTGCGGAACTTCTCAGACCGCGGGCTTGACGCGCTCGTCGCAATCGGCGGCGAGGACACGCTCGGCGTCGCGGCGCGCCTGTTCGCGGAGCACCAACTCCCGGTCGTCGGCGTCCCGAAGACGATCGACAACGACCTCTCGGGCACCGACTACACCTTCGGCTTCGACACCGCAGTCTTCATCGCGACCGAGGCGATCGATCGGCTGCACACGACGGCGGAGTCGCACAATCGCGTAATGGTCGTCGAGGTGATGGGCCGCCACACGGGCTGGATCGCGGTGATGAGCGGCATCGCGGGCGGCGCCGACGTGATCCTCGTGCCCGAAATTCCTGTCGACTTCGACGAGGTCGCGGAGACGATCCGGAAGCGGCATGCGCGCGGCAAGAACTTCTCCATCGTCGTCGTCAGCGAAGGCTGCGAGCTGCCCGGGCTCGCAGACGCCGGAGAGCAGGATCAGTTCGGGCACGTGATCCTCTCCAAGCGTGGGGTCGGCGACGCGCTCGGGCGGGAGATCGAGCAGCGCACCGGCTACGAGACGCGGGTCACGGTGCTCGGCCACGTCCAGCGCGGCGGCACTCCCACACCGCGAGATCGCGTGCTCGCCACGCGGTTCGGGCTCAAGGCGGCGGATCTCGCGCTCGGCGGCGAGTTCGGGCAGATGGCCGCGCTGCGGGGCGACGACGTCGTCGCCGTACCGCTCGCCGAGGCGACGGCCGAGCTGAAGGTCGTGCCCCGCGAGTGGTACGACGTCGCGCGCGCGTTCTTCGGCTAGCGCCTGACCGCGACGATCACGGCCATCTCCGGCGTCGCGAGGATCTCGGCCGCAACGAGACGCGGGTCACCGAGCAGGAACTCGCGCACGTCGTCCCCTGCCGCCGGCCGGCCGGGCGTGAGGTCGTCCTTGACGACCAGCCCGCCCGGCTCCGTGAGCGCGAGGATCGCTTCCCAGTCGTAGGGGCGGGCGCCGTCCGCAAAGACGAGGCCGAACGGCCCGCGCCCGCCGAGCTGCTCGTAGGCATCGCCCTCGAGCAGTTCGACGTTGCCGAGCCCGCGCAGCCGTTCGCGCGCCACCGCGACGCGCTCGGTGTCCCTCTCCACCGTGACGACCGAGCGCGCCGTCTGGGCGACCAACGCGGCCGTCTCGCCGTAAGCCGCGCCTAGCTCGGCGACGTCGCGGCCGATCGAGAGGACGCGCAAGAGCGCCTGCACCTCGGGGATCGCGGCTGCGCCGCCCGTCAACGTGTCTCTTCAGACCTCTGGCGGAGCGTCGCCGACCAGCGGCGAGACATCCGCGGCATGGACGATCACCGCGTCCACGCCGGCCCGCTCGAGCTCGTACACGTCGTCCTCGGTCGTGACCGCGAGATCGGCGATCGCAAGCTTCCCTGCCGGCACCTCGGCGAGCAGCTCGAGCACCGCCTCCAGGCGCTCCCGCTCGTCGTCCTGCGCCGGCACAAGCAAGAAGATCTCGGGGTCGAGGAGCTCCAGCGCGCGCTCGAGCTCCTCCTCGCTGCTCACCTCGACCGCGCAATCGAGCCCGGCCGCCAGCGCATGCTCATGCAGACGCCGAGCCGGTTCGTGGTCGTCGTCCTCGTCCTCCGGGAGCCTGACCGTCACCGCGTCCGCGACCTCGGCAGCGCGGTCGAGCGCAGCCGAGGCGCGCCAGAGGATCGGTAAGCGCGTCGCCTCCCGCAGGCGCGCCGGATCGCCGTTGACGACGAGCGCCTCGGCCCGCTGCGCCTCGGCGTTTCGCGCCGCGTCCGGGTCCTCGACGGCAGCGACGACGGAGATGCCGTCGCCCTCGGCGATCGCGTGGCTGAAGCGGCGGCTCGTACTCACTCGCGGCGATTCTCGCAAGTTATTGCCCCATCGGGTGCCAGACGGTCTTGAGCTCGAGGAAGGAGGCGATCTCCCACGGGCTTTGCACGTCGGCGCGGCCGCGCACGACGCGCTTGACGTTGTCGGCAGCGAGCCGTTCGAGCTCGGGTGCGTCGCCGTCCGCTCCGCACAGATCGATGGCGTTGACATCCATGTGGGACGCGAGGACGGGACCGAGCTCTGTAGCGGAGCCGGTGAGGAGATTGACGACGCCGCCAGGGACGTCGCTCGTGGCGAGCGCCTCCGCGAGCTCGATCGCCGCGAGCGGCCGGGCCTCCGAGGCGACCGCGACGACGGCGTTGCCGCCAACGAGCGGCGGGAGAAGGCGCGTGACGAGCCCGAGCAGCGGCGGCTCTTCGGGCGCGAGCACGGCAACGACCCCGGTCGGTTCCGGCACCGTGAAGTTGAAGTACGGGCCGGCGACAGGATTCGAGCCGCCGAGCACCTGCGGCAGCTTGTCGGCCCAGCCGGCGTACCAGACAATCCGATCGATCGACCGCTCGACTTCGTCGCGGCCGCTGCAGAGCTCGGCGAACTCCGCGGCGCGCGCCTCGATCATCTCGGCGATGCGGTAGAGGACCTGCCCGCGGTTGTAGGCGGTCGCCGCGGCCCAGCCCGGCTGCGCGGCGCGGGCGGCGCGGACGGCGTCGCGGACGTCCTTGCGCGAGGCGCGAGCGACGTTCTGGCCCTCCGCGTCGTAGGTGCGGCCAGACTCGCTGCGCGGGAAGGCGCCGCCGATGAACAGCTTGTACGTCTTCTTGACGGGTAGCCGGCTCATTCCTCGAACTCCAGATAGGGCTCGAGCCCGTGCCGGCCACCCTCGCGGCCGAACCCCGACTCCTTGTAGCCCCCGAACGGCGAGCTCGGGTCGAAGCGGTTGTACGTATTCGCCCACACGACACCGGCGCGCAGCCGCTGCGCCATCCAGAGAATGCGCGAGCCCTTCTCCGTCCAGACGCCGGCACTCAGTCCGTACGGCGTGTTGTTCGCCTTCTCCACCGCCTCCTCGGGAGTGCGGAAGGTGAGGACTGAGAGGACCGGGCCGAAAATCTCCTCCTGCGCGATCCGATAGCTCTGCGCGACGTTCGTGAACACAGTCGGCACGAACCAGTAGCCCTTCTCCGGGAGTACGCACGGCGGCTGGTAGATCTCGGCGCCCTCCTCGACGCCGGAGGCGACGAGCTCGCGGATCTTCTCGAGTTGCGCGGCGGAGTTGATCGCGCCGACGTCGGAGTTCTTGTCGAGCGGATCGCCGACGCGGAGGGTCGCGAGGCGGCGCTCGAGCTTCGCGACGAGCGGCTCGTAGATCGACTCCTGGACGAAGAGCCGCGAGCCGGCGCAGCAGACATGCCCCTGGTTGAAGTAGATCCCGTTGACGATCCCCTCGACGGCCTGGTCGAGCGCCGCGTCGTCGAAGACGATGTTCGCGGCCTTGCCGCCGAGCTCGAGGGTGAGTCGCTTGCCCGTCCCGGCGAGGCGCCGCTGGATCTCCTTCCCCACTTCCGTCGAGCCGGTGAAGGCGATCTTGTCGACGTCCTCGCTCTCCACGAGCGCGGCGCCGGTGCGGCCGTCGCCGGTGACGATGTTCACGACGCCGGCGGGGAGCTCAGCCTGGCGCAGGATGTCGCAGAAGAGGAGCGCGGTAAGCGGGGTTGTCTCCGCGGGCTTGAGGACGACGGTGTTGCCACACGCGAGCGCGGGCGCGACCTTCCACGCGAGCATGAGGAGCGGGAAGTTCCACGGGATGATCTGACCGGCCACGCCGACGGGGCGCGGGCGCCGGTTCGGGAAGGCGTACTCGAGCTTGTCGGCCCAGCCGGCGTAGTAGAAGAAGTGCGCCGCGGCGAGCGGGAGGTCGACGTCGCGCGACTCCTTGATCGGCTTGCCGCCGTTGAGCGACTCGAGAACGGCGAACTCGCGCGACCGCTCCTGGAGGAGGCGAGCGATGCGGAAGAGGTACTTCGCGCGCTCGGAGCCCGGCAGCGACGACCACCCGTCGGCATAGGCGGTGCGCGCGGCGGCGACGGCGCGGCCGACGTCTTCCGTGGTGGCCTGGCCGACCGCCGCGAGCGGCTCCTCGTCGCGCGGCGCGATCGTGTCGTACGTCTCCGTCGGCTCCAACCACTCGCCGCCGACGTAGTAGCCGTAACGATCGCGGATGTGGACGATGTCGCGCGACTCAGGGGCGCTCGCGTACGTCCAGTCGCCGGGGACCTCGACTTCGCTCTGCGGCTTGTCGATCTCAGCCACGCCTGCTCCCGACATGGTCGGGGCGGACAGGTGCGAAGCGGAGCGAGCGCGTACCCCGGACCCACCCCCCACCCTTATGGGAGGGGGCGAGCTTAGGAGCCGAGCAGTCGCGCGAATGCGCCGCCTGTGTCACGAGACCGTGCATCCTCAATCCAGGGTGAAGTAGTCGCCGCTCTGGTAGGCGCCGGTGCGTTCCTTGCGCAGCTGCATCAGGATGTCGTTGAGCAGGGACGAGGCGCCGAGCCGGTACAGGTCGGGCGTCAGCCAGTCGGGCCCGAGGGTCTCGTGCACGACGACCAGGTGCTGCACCGCCTGCTTCGCCTGCCGGATCCCGCCCGCAGCCTTGAAGCCAACGCGGCGGCCGGTCTCCTCGTACACGTCGCGAATCGCCTCGAGCATGCATAGCGCGACGGGCAGCGTCGCGGCCGGCGAGATCTTCCCTGTCGACGTCTTGACGAAGTCCGCCCCCGCCGCGATCGAGAGCAGCGTCGCGCGCCGCACGTTGTCGTACGTGCCGAGCTCTCCCGTCTCGAGAATCACCTTCAGGTGCGCGTCGCCGCACGCCTCCTTCACCTGGACGATCTCGTCGTAGACCTTCGCGTAGCGCCCCGACAGGAAGGCGCCGCGGTCGATCACCATGTCGATCTCGTCCGCCCCGAGCTCGACTGTCGCCCGCACGTCGGCGACCTTGATCGCCGTGGGGTACTGGCCGGACGGGAACCCGGTCGCGACGGCCGCCACCTTCACGTCGCTGCCCGCCAGCCGCTCGCGAACCGCCGGCACGAGGTTCGGGTAGACGCACACGGCCGCGACCGACGGCACCGACGGGTCGGAGGGATCCGGCCGCCGCGCCTTCGAGGCCACCGCCGCCGCCTTCCCCGGCGTGTCGGCCCCTTCGAGCGTCGTCAGGTCCGTGGTGCGGATCGCCAGCGTGAGCGCCCAGACCTTCGCCTCGCGCTTGATCGAGCGCTTGGCGAGCGACGCCGCGCGCTCCTCGAGCGCCACCGCGTCGACGGCGCCGATCCGCGGCAGGCGAGCCTCGAGCGGAAGCTCGAACCCGGTCGGCAAAGCCGGTGCTTGAGCCATGTGCTGAGTCTAGTCTCGGGCCGCAGCTTCGACGTTTCGCGGCCTCTGAAGGCGCCGAAACGAGGGCTACCCTGTTCGCATGCTGAGGACGCTCGCGGGTCTCGCCGCACTGGCGGTGGTGTCGCTCTTTTCGGCTGCTGCAAAGCCCGGCCCGGCCGCGCCGTCGCGCGCCGCCACGGGCTATTCCGACACGGCCGAGACGGTGATGGGCACGCTCACGGCGCCGCCGAGCCGGAGGTTCCTCACGCGCATTCGCAACGGGAAGATGGGCGGCGTCGTGCTCCTCGGCAACGGCTGGCTCACGCCCCACACCGCCGCGACCGTCACCGCCGAACTGCAGCAGGCGGCGTGCACCCGCGGCGAGCCGCTCCTGATCGCGGTCGACCAGGAGGGCGGGATCGTCAGGCGGCTCGCCTGGGCGCCGCCAACCGAGGCACCGGACCAGATGACGAGCCCGGCCGTCGCCCATGAACAGGCCGCCGGCGCAGCGGCCGCTCTCCAGTCGGTCGGGATCGACATCGACTTCGCGCCCGTTGTCGACACGCCCGGCCCGGCAGGGAACTTCGAGGGGTCGCGCGTCTTTTCGAGCTCCCGCACGTGGAACGCCCAGATGGCCCACGCCTTCGTCAACGGCTTGCAGAAGAACGGGGTCGCGGCGACCGCGAAGCACTTCCCGGGCCTCGGCCTCGCGAGCGGCAACACCGACAACGGGCGGATCGTGATCCGGGCGGCTGCCTCGAAGCTCCACCGGGGACTGCTCCCGTTCCAGAGCGCAGTGAACGCGGGCGTGAAGCTGGTGATGGTCTCGACCGCGGTCTATCCCAAGCTCGACGGCTCGAAGCGGCCGGCCGCGTTCTCGAGCACGATCATCGGCGGCTTGCTGCGCAAGAAGCTCGGCTTCACGGGCGTGACGGTGACCGACTCGCTCACCGGGCCGGCGGCGGACCGGATCCCGCACACCGCGACGCGGGCCATGCTCGCCGGCTCCGACCTGCTCATCTGGGGCGCCGAGAGCGCTAGTGAGCGCGGCTACGCAACGCTGCTCGCCGACCAGGCGAGCTCACCGCGCCTCCAGAACCGGCTCACGCAAGCCGCCGCCCGGATCCGGGCACTCAAGGCCTGGCTCGCCACCAACGGCGGCCCGACCTGCACCGGCGCGTAGCGCTCTTCCGCAGCGCAATAGGAGTAGAAACCCGCTATGGGGATCCGGATCGTGCTCGCGGAGGATCACTTCCTGCTGCGCGAGGGGCTGCGCGGGTTGCTGGAAGCCGAGCCCGACCTGGAGGTGGTGGGCGTCTGCGAGAGCCTCGACACGCTGCTCGAGACGGTGGAGGTCGAGCAGCCGGACGTCGTGATCACGGACATCCGCATGCCGCCGACGAACCTCGACGAAGGCATCCGTGCCGCCCAGCAGTTACGGGTGACACACCCCGACCTCGGCGTCGTCGTGCTGAGTCAGTACGCCGAGCCGGGCTATGCCCACGCGCTCTTCGAAGGCGGCACCGAGCGTCGCGCGTACCTCCTCAAGGAGCGCGTGAGCGAGATGGAGCAACTCGCCGGCGCGATCCGGTCCGTCGCAGCCGGCGGCTCCACGGTCGACCCGAAGGTCGTCGAGGCGCTCGTCGGCGCGAAGGCCCGACCGGACCAGTCGCCGCTCCACGAGCTGACCCCGCGCGAGCTGGACGTTCTCCGCGAGATGGCCGAGGGGAAGAACAACGCTGCGATCGCGGCGTCGCTGTTCCTCACCGAACACTCGGTCGAGAAGGTGATCCACTCGATCTTTCGCAAGCTCGGGCTCGGCTGGGACGACTCCGTGAACAAGCGGGTGAAGGCGGTGATCCTCTATCTCGCAGAGCCGGAGAGGGGCACCGAGGCGCTCAAGCCGTCCCCCGACACCGTCACCTGACCGCCGACCGATGCCATGCGGTTGCGCACGTACGTAACCGCAGCCTCGTCGAACGAGCCCTCAGCCTCGAGCCGGAGCACGCCGTCGTCCGCCCAGACCCGCGCCGTCCCCGAGTCGTCCACGAGAGCGGCGCAGGAGAAGTAG
>DATFSG010000175.1:0-30992 GCA_035262765.1 Gaiellaceae bacterium
CTGCTCCAGGCGTACGGCGTTCCGCTCGTGCCCGAGCGCGTCGCCGCGACGGCGGGAGAGGCGGTCGAGGCAGCGAGCGAGCTCGGCTTTCCGGTCGTGCTCAAGACGGCTGCTCCCGGCGTGCACAAGACCGAGCAGGGCGGGATCGCCCTCGACCTCGCCGACGAGGCGGCCGTCCGCGAAGCCGCGGTGCGCATCGGTCCCCCGTTCGTCGTCCAGCCGTTCGTCCGCGGCGGCGCGGAGCTGCTGGCCGGAGCCGTGCAGGATCCCGTCTTCGGGCCGCTCGTCGCGTTCGGCCCCGGCGGTGTTCTGGCCGAGTTGATCGGCGAGGCACAGTTCCGTCTGGCGCCGCTCACCGACCTCGACGCCGGCGAGCTCGTCGACTCGGGCAAGGCCGGCCGACTCGTCGCCGGGTTCCGAGGAGCGCCACCGGCCGACCAGGCCGCGCTCGTCGACCTCCTCCTGCGTCTCTCGCTACTGGCCGAGGAATTGCCGGAGGTCGCAGAGCTCGACCTCAACCCGGTGCTTGCCCTCCCGGACCGGTGCTTCGCCGTGGACGCGCGGGTGCGCGTGGCCGAGCCGGGCCACGCGCACCGCGCGAAGAGCTGGTAGCCGCGCGCTAGTTGACGACGATGCCGGAGGGCTTTGCCCCGGCCGGACCGGCGATCGATGCGACTGGCGTGAGCGTGCCGCCGTGCACGGCGAAGCCGGCGACGGTGTCGGTGCCCGAACCGACGACCCAGAGGGTGGAGCCGTCGGGGGAGAGGCGGGCGTCTTCCGCGCCTGCGCCGACCCCACCAATGCTGCTGAGGAACGTGAGCGACCCGCCGACGCCGATCGAGTAGCTGGAGACGGTCTTCGAAGCGGTGTTGACGACGAAGGCGAACCGTCCGTCGTGGCTGATCTCGATCCAGCACGCAGCCCCGCCGTCGTTGGCGACCGGTGCTCCCACCGGGGTGAGGCTTCCGTCGGAGGCGACGGTGAAGCTGGAGACGAGGCCGGGGAAGGCCGCTCCGCCGGCGGCGGTATGGGCGTCGGTGATAAACAGCTCGTCCGGGTGAGTGGGACTGAACTCGGCGCCGAGCTGGCCGAAACCCTGGGTCGGCGAGAAGGCCTGGGCGTCGTACGGCGATCCAGGCGCCGCGGTGAGGCGCCCATCGTGACCGACGGTGAAGCTGTCGATGAACGACGTGGCGATCCGCGTTCCGACGAGCTTCCGCCCTTCGCGGTCGAACAGCACCTGGCCGGGCTTCGAGTCGTTCGGAAGCGCGTACGTCGAGTTGGGGATCGCACTCAGCCTGCCGCCGTGGTCGAAGCGGAAGCCTGTGTAGTTCGTATCGCCCGTGCTGCTGCCGGGGCCGGCGTTGGCGACGTACACGAGGTCGTGGTGGACTGCGATGCTCACCGGGTCCACGCCGTTCGAGGAGACCGGCGATCCGCCGACCTGCTGGAGCGAGCCGTCGTGGTCGACGCGCAGAACCGAGATCTGGTTGCTGCCTGCGTCCACCGCCAAGAGGTAACGGCCGTTGTCGCTCAGCTGCAGGGAGCCCTGCGAGGCGTCCGGCCCGCCGGTTCCCGATCCGCCCACCGCGAACGGGGAGCCGGGTAGCGCTGTCAACGTGCCGTCGGCGTGACGGTCGAAGCCGGCGACGCTGTTGACCGGTGAGGTGTTGTCGTTGACGTACACGTGGCCGACCACGCGGGATGCATGCGGCCCGCTGGGCAGCGATGCCCCGGCGCCGCCCGCCGCCGCGAATGCGGCCACGATCGCGAGCGCAAGTAGGACAGCGGTGCGAGAAGCTCTCATCCTCAACCTCCTGAGATCGCGCGAGGCCGATTCCCCGCGCGCTCGCTGACGGTCGCAGCCGTTCCTCTCGCGGCGCTTACGCGGCGATGAACGATCCGTTAAACCGTGCTCAGCCGCCGCTGATCGCGGCGATCACGTCGAGCCGCGAGCGGTCCGCGACCGGCGTGTCCAGCCCGGCCCGCTCGCCGTCGACGTAGGCGTGGATGTGCGACCGCAGGCTCGGGCCCTCTCCCACGAGGCGGTCGCGCAACCCGGGCCACCGCGTCTCGAGCGAGTCGATCGCCGCGAGCACCGTCGCGGCCTCGACCTCGACCCGCCGCGGCAGCCCGGGGAAGAGCGGGGTCAGCGTTCCTGGGAGCCTGACGTCGGCCACGTTCAGTCGAGCACCGCCACGTCGACCGAGGAGATCCCCGGCAGGTAGCCGGCGAGCTCGGTCCACGTCTCGCCCTCGTCGGCGCTGGCGAAGAGCTGGCCGGTGCTCGTGCCGAAGTAGACGCCCGGCGTGTCGTGCGTGTCGATCGTCATCGCCTGGCGCAGGACGCCGAGGTGCGCGTTCTCCTGCGGCAGCCCGCTCCGCATCGGCTGCCAGCTCGAGCCGGCGTCGCGTGTGCGCCAGACCGTGGCCTTGCCCTCGTGCATCGTCCGTCCATGTCCGCCGTCGACCGGGATGACGTAGAACGTCTCCGTGTCGTGGGGATGCACGGCGGCGGCGAAGCCGAAGTCGCCCGGCAGGCCCTCGGTGATCTCGGTCCACGACTGGCCGGCGTCGTCCGAGCGGTGCATCCCGACGTGGTTCTGCTGGTACATGCGCTGCGGGTCGGACGAGCGGACGAGCTTGTGAACGCAGAAGCCGACGTCCTCGTAGTCGGCGGGCCAGTCGCGGCGGAGGCCCTTGTTGCGCGGCGTCCAGGACGAGCCGCCGTCCTCGGTCTCGAAGGCGCCGATGCCCTGCACGATCGCGAAGAAGCTGTCGGAGTCGCCGTGGTCGGTGACGAAGCCCGAAATCCCGAGATGCCCGGGAGGCTGGTTCGCCGGATCGTCCCAGCTCTCGCTGCCGTGCTGGCCGGAGAGGGTCGAAAGGAGCGACCAGGTCTTGCCGTTGTCGCGGCTCTCGAAAATCCCCGGCGCCTCGACGCCCACCAGCAGGCGGTCCCCCGCGCGGGCCAGTGTCGAGACCTTCGAGATCTTGCGGCCGTCCTCGTCGCCGTAGGTCAGCCCCTCACTCGACATCTCCCAGGTCTCGCCGAGATCGGCGCTGCGCCAGACGGCGGAGCCGTGCCACTCGCTCGCGGCGGCGGCGTAGATCTCGCCGGTCGTCGGGTCGTAGATCGCGTGGTAGACGGGCCATCCTTCGCAGTAGGGGCCGCGCACCTTCCAGTCGCGGCGGTCGTCGCTCTCGAGGATGAAGGCTCCCTTGCGGGTGGCGACGGTCAGCATTGTCTTCGGCATCGATGCGCTCCTCAGCGTTCGCGGGACCTGTCAGAGGATAGAGACACGGCGGCCGCCGGAAACTCATCGCTCCGGCGGCCGCGATCGAGAGCTCGGATCAACCGGCGAGCGGCTCTCCAGTCTCGAGCAGGGTCTTGAGGCCGCTGAGCACGTACATCCAGCCGTTGCCGGACACGCTCTCGGCGGTCTTCGGTGCGCCCTCGAGCTGGTCGTGGACGACCGTCAGCAGCGTCGTCCCGTCCTCCTGGGCCTCGATCTCCCAGCTGACGCGGCTCGGCTCCTCGACGGCCAGCTCCGGGTTGTAGCTCGACTTCCACTCGTGGACGAGCCGGCGCGGCGGGTCGAACTCCGTCACGGAGGTCGAACCCCAGTCGTCGCCGCCGTCGGGCGAGTAGACCTTGCGCCACTCGGGGCCGACCTCGATCCGGGCCCCGTAGAAGTAGCGAGCGGTCCACTCCGGCTGCGTGATCGCGTCCCAGACCTGCTCCGGGGTCGCGCGGATGTAGACGGAGTAGACCTGCGTCGTCAGTGCGGTGATCGTGCTCATGCGCTGTCCTCCAGTTCGTGCTTGAGATCGGCGAGCACCGCGACGCGGTGCTCGGTGTACTTGTCGATCCACCGGTCGTGGACGAGCCGGATCGGCACCGGGTTCAGGAAGTGGAGCTTCTCCCGGCCCTCCCGGCGGGTGACGACGAGCCCGGCGTCCTCGAGCACGCGCAGGTGCTTCATCACGCCGAAGCGGGTCATCTCGAGCTCGGACTCGAGCTCCGTGAGCGTGCGGCCGTCACGCTCGAAGAGCCGGTCGAGCAGGTGCCGCCGCGTCGGGTCGGCGAGCGCCCTGAAGACCCGGTCGTCGTTCACGTCTGCAGGTTACGTGACCAAAAGGTCACACGTCAAGAGTTGTCTAACTGAAGGGCTTCATCAACATGTCGAACACCACGATCACGAGCACCGCAACGTCGACGCGGGAGATGAGCAGGATCTCTCTGACCGCAGCCTGCGTCTGCGGAGCCGCGGCGCCGACAGTGTCGAAGAGCCCGACGATCCTTTTCGCGCGCGGTGCGAGGACGAAGATTCCGGTCACGAAGGAGGTCGCGAAGCCGAGGAGCCCGATGATGACCCAGGTGTCGCCGAAGCCGATCTCCGGCGAGTTGATCACCATCGCGATCCCCATCAAGAGGACGACGCCGCTCGCCGGCGCGAACAGCTTTTCCCCGACGAACACCGCCTGCCGAGCGATCGTCGCGAGTTGCTCCGGGTCCTTGGTCCGTTCGGCGCGCAGGGCGAGCGCCGTCAGAAGGAGGCCGCCGCCGACCCAGAAGACGGCGAAGCCGACATGGACGATCTTGAAGATGCCGAACCAGGTTGAGCTGGCGTCGGTCGCCTCGAAGGCGAAGAGGAGGCCCACACCGATGACGGCGAGGAGGACGGCGGGCGTGACCCAGTTGAGCCCGCGCTCGGGAGCTTGCGCAGAAGAGGTTTCCATGGCTCCGGAGTAAACGGGATCGGCCGGACGCTTACAAGGCTCGCGCCGCGGCGATCAACTCGTCGATGTCCGGCAGTTCGCTCGGCTCGTAGGCCCACGCCCCGCGGATGATCCCCTCGACGTCGACGAGGAACGCGCTGCGCCGCGAGACGTCCCGCATCCCGTTGTGCTCGTAGGCGACGCCGAAGCCGTGCGTCGCCTCGGCGTTCCAGTCGGAGATCAGCGGGAAATCGAGGTCGAGCGCCTGCATCCAGGCGACGTGCGTGTACGGCGAGTCGCGCGAGATCGCGAACGGCTCGACTCCGGCGTCCTGCAGCTCCGTTCTCCTGTCACGCAGGAGCTCGAGCTCGTTCGTTCAGGTGGAGGACCAGTCGAAGAGGTAGAAGAGCAGCAGCAGCGGCCGGTCATGGATGAGGTCGCCGATGCTGACGCGCTCGCGGGGCGTCGTCCAGACGACCGCCTCGAGCGGCGCTCTCTGCAAGGCCTCGAGCATGCGCTCGATCCTACGTGGCAGCTACCGGCTCAGGCTGCGGCGCGACCTCCGTCGCGTCCGCGATCTCCCGCACGACCTCGACGATGTCGCGATTGCTGTTGAAGACGTGCAGCTGCCGGTCGGCGCCGTTGCCGCGCCGCAGGATCTCGTCGACGCCGGCGAGCTCCTCCTCCGAGCCGAGGTCGCGCGCGTGTGGGCGGAGCGTCTGCAGAGTGCGCCGCACGAGCGCCGCCACGGGCAGCCGGTTGCGCCGCCCCGTGTGGAGGTCCATCACCGGCGCCGAGAGGCCGTAGCGCGCGGCGAGCCATTTGTTCTCGGTCGTGAGGATCCGGTGGAAGGTGGGGATCTCCTCGCCGCGCTCGTAGAGCTCCGCGTAGTGCTTGACGAGCGCCTGGCAGTACGCGGTGATCGCGATCACGTCCTCGAGCCGCGTGACCGCGTCGCAGATCCGGATCTCGATCGTGCCGAGCCGCGGGTGAAGCCGGATGTCCCACCAGATGTGCGTGTAGTCCTGGATGCAGCCGGTCTTCTCGAGCTGGTTCACGACCTGCGCGTAGTCGGCGTAGTCGCTGAAGCGGGGCGGCGGGCCCGAGCGCGGGAAGGCGGCGAAGACCATGTGCCGGGACGAGCGCAGTCCGGTCGGCTCGCCTCGCCAGAACGGCGAGCTCGCCGACAGCGCCACGAGCTCGTGGAGATGAGCGATCAGCCCGTTGACGACCTGGATCGCCTTCTCGGGGTCGTCGACCGCGACGTGGACGTGCATCCCGAAGATCAGCTCCCGGCGCGCGATGTATTGCATCTGGTCGACGAGCGCGCGATAGCGATCCTTCGCGGTGATCCGCTGCGCCTCGAAGAGCGAGAACGGATGCGTGCCGGCCGAGCCGACGCGCATGTCCTTCTCGCGCGCGATGTCGGTCACGTAGCGGCGGATGCGGAGGAGCTGCTGCTGCACCCCTGCCGGCGTGTGGCAGACCGGCGTGGCGACCTCGAGCACCGACTGCATCAGCTCGGAGTTGATCCGCGGCTCGAGCTCGTGGCCCGCGACCGCGGCGAGCACGGTGTCGATGTGCTGGACGAGGTCGAACGTCTGGCCGTCGAGGAGCATGTACTCCTCCTCGACGCCGAGCGTGTACGGGTCGCTCGCGCCGAACTTGTGGTCGAGCACGCTGCCGCCCGGCGGGAAGCTCGAGCCCTTGCCGGTGATCGACGGTGGGATCAGCGAATCGCTCATGCGGGGACGATAGTCCCCCGGTTTGCAGGAAGAAAGCGTCGGCCGAGCACGACGAGCGGAATTCCGATCACGACCGACGAGGCGATCTTGCCTACGAGCTGGCCGTCGAAGAAGTGCAGTCCCGACCAGCCGAAGGCCAGGACGAGGAAGACGAAGCTGTCGATCGGCGCGCTGGCTCCGGCCGAGACGGTGACCCGCACGCCGTCGTGCACGCGCCCCCGCAGCGGCGCGCCGACGAGGTTGTCGACCGTCTCCGAGACGATGAAGGCGGCGAGGCTGGCAGCGACGATGCGCCAGGTCGAGCCCACGACGTGGTCGAAGTCCTGTCCCGGCACTCCGGGATGCGAGTGGACGAGGAGCGCGATGTAGCCGGCGAAGAACGCCGAGCCGACGAAGCCGAGCACGATCAGCAGCTGCGCGTTGATCGCGCCCTGGCGTCGGGTTGCGCCGCTGTAGTGCGCGAGCTGCACGAGCGCGAGCGCGACCCCGATCGCATAGACCCCGCCGGGCGCGACGAGGTGCGTGAACGGGAGCCGGATGAACTTCTGCGCGCCGATCTGGGCCGAGAGGACGACGGCGACGTAGAGCCCGGCGAGAGTGGCGAGCCTCATTCGGGGAGGAGCGCGTCGGCCTCGATCTCGACCTTCCAGGCCGGATCGAGCAGCCCGGCGATGACGAGCATCGCGGACGCAGGAGGATGTTGGCCGAACAGCTCACCGTGTGCCCGGCCGACTGCCTCCCAGTCACCGGCGTCGACGATGTAGACACGCGTGCGGACCACGTCGTCGGCGCCGGCGCCGACCTCGCGCAGCGCGTCGACGATGATCGCCAGGCAGCGCTTCGCCTGTTCGTACGCGTCGTCCGAGTCGATCCCGACCGGAGCCGTCCCCGAGACGAAGACATGACGCCCGTCGCGGACGGCGCGTGAGTAGCCGACCGTGTCGGCGAAGGGCGACACCGCTGGGACGGTTTCGCGAGCCACCTTCCTAGTATCAGCGCTGTGGAGGCGCTGCGAGCGATCGAAGGCTGGGACGCGGGAGTGGCCGCGGCCGGAGTGGCGCGGGCCGACGCCGTCGTCGCGACGCAAGGCCCGCGCGCCGTCGACCTCCCGTGGGCGTCCGTGACGAAGCTCCTCACCGGGCTGGCCATCCTCGTCGCGCTCGAGGAGGGGACGGTCGACCTCGACGAGCCCGCGGGGCCGCAGGGCGCCACGCTCCGGCATCTGCTCTCCCACGCCTCCGGGCTGCCGGTCGACGGTGAGGAGCCGATCACCGAACCGGGGCGCCGCCGCATCTATTCGAACACGGGAATCGAGCTCGCGGCCAGGCTGCTCGAGCAGCCGGCGGAGATGCCGTTCGCCGACTACTTCGCGCAGGCGGTCGTCCGGCCGCTCGGGCTCGTCGGCCGGCTGGGCGGGTCGCCCGCCCACGGCTACCGCGGGCCGCTCGACGATCTCCTCGCGGTCGGCCGCGAGCTGCTCCAACCGACGTTGATCGCGCCCGAGACGCTGGCCGAGGCGACCACCGTCCAGTTTCCGGGCCTCACCGGCGTACTGCCCGGCTTCGGGAGGATGGAGCCGAACGACTGGGGGCTCACCTTCGAACTGCGGGACGCGAAGTCACCGCACTGGACGGGCACGCACAACTCCGAGCGCACGGTCGGCCACTTCGGAGCGAGCGGCACCTTCCTGTGGGTTGATCCGGAGGCGGAAGTCGCCTGCGGTGTCCTCACCGACCGGCGGTTCGGCGACTGGGCGAAGCAGGCGTGGCCACCGTTCAGCGACGCCGTGCTGGCCGAGCTCTAGTCGTCGTCCGCGAAGAGCGGCCGCAAGAGCTCGTCGAACGTTGCGCGATCGCAGCTCGCGACGACCGCGGGAGTCATCGCCGACACGGTCGCTGTCCGCGGTACGTCCATCGCGGGCGCGACCTCGCCGAAGTAGTCGCCCGGCCGGAGCACGCCGCGTGCCCCAAGATCGCGCTGGCTCACGGCGAGGACGCCGGAGATGAGGACGTAGAAGCGGTCGTCCGGCTCGCCCTCGCGCACGAGGACGGTGCCGGGCCCGACCTCGTGGCGCTCCATCCGCTGCCCGAGCAACGCGAGCGTCTCGCCCGGCAACCCGGCAAGCAGTTCGATCCGGGCGAGCTCGTGCTGGGTGGCAGAGCGGCGAGGCATGGCTCGATCCTCCTGCAGTCGCTTAGGTCCGGCCGTCCGCGAAGTTGAGCCGAACGGCCCATAGGCATTGTCCGCTTTCGTGTCGATCATGCCCACCAGTGAGCGAACGTGGCTTCCACCGGATCGAGGACGACATCGCCGAGACCTGGATCGAGGACTGGGCGGGCGCCGGTCTCGGAGAGCTCGAGGCCTATCTCGCGAAGCACGCCGACTTCCTCCGCTTCGTCGAGGATCACGACGCGGCTCAGACCGCGGAGTAGCTCACCAGCTTTTCGTGAGGGCGCTGCAAGAGCGCGGATGAGTCCCGCGCTCTCTCAGCTTTCGAAGCCGAGCTGCCGCTCGAGCATGCCCTTCGGCATCGCGCCGACGGCGGAGGCCTTGGGCGCGCCGCCTTCGAAGAGCATCGTGTTCGGGATCGACTGGATCCCGTAGCGCATCGCGAGATCCTGGTTCTCGTCGATGTTCACCTTGACGAGCTTGAGACTGCGCTCCTCGGCGATCCGGTGGAGGATCGGCTCGACCGCGTGGCACGGCCCGCACCACTCGGCCCAGAAGTCCACGAGCACGGGTTCCGTGGCCTGCAGGACCTCGGTGTCGAAGGTGGAGTCGGTGACGTTCGTTGCCATTGCTTCCTTTCAGTGTTCGGTGGGGGTGGAGCGGGTTGTACCCAGCTCCGAGGATAGGAACGCTTGAGCCTAGACTTGCCTTCCCGATGGGAAAGCCAATCTTCCAGCCTTTACCGGACAAACCCGATCATCCCGGCCTCGAGCAGGAGACGCTCGCGCGCTGGGAAGCCGAAGGCACGTTCGCCAAGCTCCGCGAGCAGAACAGCGACGGCCCGACGTTCTCCTTCATCGACGGCCCCGTCACGGCGAACAGGTTCTCGCTCGGTGTCCATACGGCCTGGGGCCGGACGCTGAAGGACGTCTTCCAGCGGTACAAGGCGCTGCGCGGCTTCCACCAGCGGTACCAGAACGGCTTCGATTGCCAGGGGCTCTGGATCGAGGTCGGCGTCGAGCGTGAGCTCGGCCTCAACTCGAAGCGCGAGATCGAGGACTTCGGCCTCGAGGAGTTCGCGCGCCGCTGCCGCGACGTGGTCGTGCGTTCGTCCGAGGCGTTGACCCGCGGCTCCATCCGGCTCGGCCAGTGGATGGACTGGGGCAACGACTACCTCACGTCCAGCGACACGAACATCGAGTACGTCTGGCGGATGCTGAAGTCGGTGCACGAGCGGGACTGGCTCTACCTCGGCCACCGCTCGACCGAGTGGTGCCCGCGGTGCGGCACCTCGATCTCGCAGCACGAGCTGATCGGCTCCTACGTCGATCGGGCCGACCCGTCGCTGTACGTGCGCTTCCCGCTGCTCGAGCGGCCGGGCGAGTACCTCGTCGTCTGGACGACGACGCCGTGGACGCTGCCGGCCAACGTCGCCGCCGCTGTCAATCCGGAGGCGACGTACGGCCGCCGCAAGAACGGCGAGTGGGTCGCCGCCGCGCGCCATCCGGACGAGGAACTCGAGGACCAGCGGCCGGGGGCGGAGCTCGTCGGGTGGACGTACCGCGGCCCGTTCGACGATCTCGTTCAGGTCGAGCACCGCGTCATCCCGTGGGACGACGTCTCGCTGGACGAGGGGACCGGGATAGTCCACATCGCGCCCGGCTGCGGAACCGAGGACTTCGAGCTCGCGCAGACGAACGGGCTCGAGGTGGTGCAACCGGTCGACGAGTCCGGCCGCTTCTACGACAGCTTTGGCTGGCTGCACGGGCTCTCGACCACCGAGGCCGCCGAGCAGATCATCGGCAACCTCGAGGAGAAGGGCGTCCTCGTCGAGGCCGGTCTGCACGAGCACCGCTATCCCGAGTGTTGGCGCTGTCATACGCCGCTGATCTTCCGCATCGCCGACGACTGGTTCATCTCCGTCCGAGTCCTGCGGCAGCAGATGCTCGACGCCAACGCGACGGTCGAGTGGACGCCCGAGTACATGGGCAAGCGGATGGACGACTGGCTCCGCAACATGGGCGACTGGAACATCTCCCGCCGCCGCTACTACGGGCTGCCGCTGCCTTTCTACCCCTGCGCGTGCGGGCACCTCAACGTGATCGGGTCGCGCGCCGAGCTCGAGGAGCGCGCCATCTCCGGGCTCGAGCAGCTGGAGGAGCTCCGCCGGCCGTGGATCGACCGCGTGCCGGTGCGCTGCGCCGAGTGCGGCGAGCCGGTCGAGCGGATCAAGGAGGTCGGCGACGTCTGGCTCGACGCCGGGATCGTCCCGTTCTCGACGCTCGGCTGGCAAAACGACGAATGGGTGCCGCAGGGCTATGCGACCGGCGCGGCCAAGGGACTGACGACCGCCGACCTGCCCGACCACGCGTACTGGGAGCAGTGGTTTCCGGCGGACTGGGTGAGCGAGATGCGCGAGCAGATCCGCCTCTGGTTCTACTCGCAGCTCTTCATGTCGGTCGTCCTGACGGGCGGCGCCCCGTTCAGGCGGGTGCTCGGCTACGAGAAGATGCTCGACGAGACCGGTCGCGAGATGCACGCGTCGTGGGGCAACACGATCCCGGCGGAGGAGGCGTTCGAGCGGATGGGGGCGGACGTGATGCGCTGGCAGTTCGCGGCGCAGCCGCCCGACCGGAACCTGCTGTTCGGCTTCGGGCCGGGGGACGAGGTCAAGCGCAAGCTCCTGACCTTGTGGAACTCCGTCAGGTTCTTCGTCGACTACGCGAACATCGCGGGCTTCGAGCCGGCGTGGGAGAGACTCGAGCCTGAGACAGTCGAGCCGCTCGATCGCTGGCTCGTCGAGCGGACTCGCGCCTTCGTCGCCGACGCCGAGGCCGGCTACGAGCGCTGGCTGGCGCCGGACGTGATGCGCGACTTCGAGGCGTATCTCGACGATCTCTCGAACTGGTACATCCGCCGCTCGCGGCGGCGCTTCTGGGACGGGAACGACAAGGCCGCGTTCGCAACGCTCTGGTACGCGCTGGTGCAGTCGCTCCGCGTTCTCGCGCCGATCCTCCCGTTCGTGACCGACCACCTCTGGCGGACGCTCGTCCCCGACGGGCCGGAGTCGGTGCACCTCGCCGGCTGGCCGGAAGTCGCCGGGCCGGATCGGGCTCTCCTCGACGAGATCGCCGCCGTGCGGCGGGTCGTGGAGCTCGGGCGGCAGGCTCGCTCGAGCTCCGGGATCAAGCTGCGGCAGCCGCTACGCCGGCTCGTCGTCGAGGGCACGAGTCTCGACGGCCACCTGGACGAGGTCGCGGACGAGCTGCGCGTGAAGGACGTCGAGCTCGGAACGGTCGAGGCGGTCGAGCTGCTGGTGAAGCCGAACTTGCCGGTGCTCGGGCCGAAGCTCGGCAAGGAGCTCGGCGCCGTGCGTCAGGCGCTCGTCGCGGGCGAGTTCGAGGAGCTGGGGGACGGCCGGTTTCGCGCGGCCGGGCACGATCTGGAGCCCGACGAGGTGCTCGTCGAGCGCGGCGGGCGCGAGGGCTGGGCGGTCGCGTCGGGCGACGGGGTGACCGTCGCGCTCGACCTCGGCCTCGACGACGAGCTCACGCTCGAAGGCGACGCGTACGAGCTCATCCACCGCGTGAACTCGCTCCGCAAGAAGCAGGGCTTCGAGCTCACCGACCGGATCGTGCTCACCGTGCCCGAGGAGATGCACTCGCTGATCGACTCCCACGGAGAGTGGGTGAAGAGCGAAGTCCTCGCCGTGGACGTGAACTACGGCGCTGAGCTCGAGCTCGCGAAGAGCTAGGCGGCGGCGCGCTCGGCGCGGCGCAGCTCGACCGGCAGCTTGAAGCTCACGTCCTCGTGGACGGGCTTCAGGTCGGAGACCTCGGCGCCGCGCGCTGCGAACCACGCGCACACGTCCGCGACAAGTCGCTCCGGCGCCGACGCGCCCGAGGTGAGCCCGACCGTTTCGCAGCCAGCGAGCCAGTCCGGGTCGATGCCGCGCACGTCGTCGACGAGATGGGATGGCGTCCCGTCGGCGCGGGCCACATCGACGAGCCGCAGCGAGTTCGACGAGTTCGGCGAGCCGACGACCAGCAGCAGGTCGATCTCCGGCAGCAGCTCCTTCACGGCCCACTGCCGGTTCGAGGTCGCGTAGCAGATGTCCTCGCGCGCCGGCCCTTCGATGCGGGGGAAACGGCGGCGCAGGACAGCGACGATCTCGCCGGCCTCGTCGACCGAGAGCGTCGTCTGGGTGAGGTATGCGAGCGGCCGGTCGGTCGCGAGCGAGACCTGCTCCGCGTCCTCGACCGACTGAACGAGGACGATCGCGTCAGGCGCCTCGCCCAGCGTGCCCTCGACCTCCTCGTGGCCGGCGTGTCCGATCAGGACGAGGGCGTAGCCGGCCTCGGCATAGCGGCGAGCCTGCGCGTGCACCTTCGTGACGAGCGGGCAGGTCGCGTCGATCGTCGTCAGTCGCAGCTCCTTCGCCTCGCGGCGCACCGCCGGGGCGATCCCGTGGGCAGAGAAGACGACGGTCGCGCCTTCTGGCACCTCCGCGAGCGCGTCGACGAAGACTGCGCCGCGCGAGCGGAGATCCTCGACCACGTGCGAGTTGTGGACGATCTGCTTGCGGACGTAGACGGGGCTCCCGTAGAGCGCCAGAGCCCTCTCGACCGTCTCGACCGCCCGCTCGACCCCCGCGCAATAACCTCGCGGCGACGCGAGAAGTAGGCGTTTCACCACGGCGCGGCCACCTTAGCCGCGACCGGGTTAGGGGCGAGTGAGAAGAATCCCACGAACCGATCTTTGCTGCGTACAAAGATGGGCCGGACGGCCCATTGTCCGGGTCGCAAACGCGCTCTACCCTCCCTAGCACTGGGCGATGCGAACCGCGGCGTCTTCGGACGCCTCGCGGGGAGCAATCGGGAGAGCCCGCCGCACCGACCCCCCGAGCGGCGGGCTTTTCCATGTCTGGAGCCGGTTTGTGGCCGGGCCGGGCTTCGCTCCGTACAATCTCCACCGCCCAGTGCGGATCCCAAAAGAGCTTTCGACCGTTCGCGCGCTCGGCCGCGCCGCGGCCGCCGTCTTGCTCCTGCGTGCCATTCTTCGCCGCGGCGGTGCGCGGCCGAGCCGGCGAGCCGGTGGCACGAGGGAGCTCGAGAGCGTCAGCCGCGTCGCCGACGAGCTGGCGCGGAGCGCAGACGCCGAGCGCGTCGCGCGAACGCTGCTCGACGAGATCGCAGAGCTCTTCGGCGTCGGCTTCGCGGCCCTGACTCTCGTCTCCGACGACGCCCGCGAGGCGTCGGGCTACCTCGCCCGCTCGGATGGCGAGGACGTCGACTGGTGGCACGACCTGCGCCTCGACCTCCAGAGCGAGCCGTCCGGAATCGCGAGCGCCGTGTTCGAGGCGACGGCGATGACCGTGTACGACACGACGACCTCGGGAGTCGTCAGCCGCCGCATCGCCGATGCCGTCGGAGCGAAGAGCGCCGCGTTCGTGCCGCTGCTCGTCGAGGAGCGGGTGACCGCGGTGATCTCGGTCGCAACGCTCGACGAGCCGCGGGTCTTCTCGAACGAGGACCTGGTGGTAATGCAGACGCTCGCCTCCGAGGCGGCCGTCGCGCTCGAGCGGCTGCGTGCCGGCGTCGCGCTCGAAGAGGCCCTGAAGCGGAACGAGGAGCAGCTCGCGCAGCAGGCCGCCTTGCTCCAGGCAGCGCACGTGCTCAGCAGCGAGCTCGACCTGCCGGTCGTCCTGCAGCGGCTGGCCGATCAGCTCGCCCAACTCCTCGACTCCGACGCCGCCGACTGCTACCTCCTCGACCGTGAACGCGGCGTCTTCCGCTGCGTCGCGGTGCACGGCCTGGACCAATCGCTGCTCGGCTTCGAGTTCCCGATGGGCCAAGGACTGTCGGGCGCCGCTGTCCGCGAGGGGCGGCCGTTGATCGAGAGTGCGTACCACGAGATCGCGGCGCCGGTTCCGCACCCGGCCTACGAGGGCTTCACGGACGTGACGACCGCGCCGATGTTCTGGAGCGACGAGGTGCGTGGAGTGCTGGGAGTCGGCCGGCGCGAGGGGCGCCGTTTCGCGGAGCAGGACGCGAACATCCTCGAGGCCTTCGCGGGGCTTGCCTCGCTCGCGCTGCGCAACGCCGAGATGTTCACGCAGAGCGCGCGGCAGGCGCGGATCCAGCGGGGCTTCTACCGGATCGCCTCGGCGCTCGGGCAGTCCCTGTCCCGGCCCGCGACGCTGGAGGCGATCGCCCAGGCCGCGGCCGAGGCGCTCGGCGGCAGCTCGGCCGCCGTGCTCGTGCCCTCGAGTGGGAGGCTCGAAGCCGTAGGGACGTACGAGCTTCCGGCCGAGCTGCGCAAGATCCTCGCGGAGCGCGCCTGGGGCCGGCAGAGCCCGCTGTTCCGCGCGGCCGTCGAGGGACGGATCCTCGTCTCTTCCTCGATCTCGGACGACGAGCGGCTGCTGCCCGACCTGCGCGGCGTGGCGGCGTCGAGCGGCTACCACTCGCTCATCTCCGTGCCGGTGGACGCGCCGCGCGACGCGGGCCGCGGCCTCGTTCTCATCTTCTTCGCGGAGGAGCGCTCTTTCAGCGACGACGACCTCGAGCTCGCGCGCCATCTCGCGGACGCGACCCGCGGCGCCCTCGAGCGCAGCGAGCTGTTCGAGGCCGAGCGCGGCGCTCGCGCGCTCGCGCAGCAGCTGACCCGCACCGGCCGGCTGCTGACGAGCGAGCTCGATCCGGCGGCGGTGCTCGACGAAGTCGTGCAGCAGGCACCGGCGCTGGTCAACGCCGAGGCCGGAGCCTTTCGCCTGCTCGACGGAGAGGAACTCGTCGTCACGGCTGCCGCCGGAGACGGTGCGGAAGCCGCGCTCGGCTCGCGAAGCCCGGCCGGCGGCTGGCTTTCCGGCGACGTCCTGCAGTCGGGTGCGCCGGTCGCGCTAGCCCGGGCCGGCGACGACGAGCGGCTGCGTGGGCTCGACCCAATGCTCAAGGCCGGCCACGCCGCCTTTCTCGGCGTGCCTGTCGGCGGGTCGGAGGGATCCACGCTCGGCGTGCTTGCCGTCTATGCCTCGGTGCCGCGCGAGTGGCGAGAGGAGGAGATCGAGGCGCTGCTCGCGGTGGCCGCGAGCACGTCGGCCGCCCTCTCGAACGCCGAGCTGTACCAGCGAGTCGCGCTCGAGCGCGAGCGGTCCGTCGCCATCCTCGCCAACATCGCCGAGGGAATCGTCGCCGTCGACCGCGACGGCAAGGTCGTCCTCTGGAACAGCGCCGCCGAGGCGATCACCGGCGTTCCCGAGTCCGTCGCCTCCGGCCGCGCGCCGGTCGACGTGCTGCAGCGGAGCCTCGAGTCACCCGACGAGGCCGCGCGCGGCGAGCGGCTGGTGCCGATCATGCGTGGGCGCGAGGAGGTCTGGCTGTCGGTCACCGAAGCGGTGATGCGTGATCCGCTCGGCGCCGTCGCGGGCCGGATCTTCGCCTTCCGCGACATCTCGGGCGATCGGCTGGTCGAGCAGGTGAAGTCCGACTTCGTGAGCACCGTCTCGCACGAGCTCCGCACGCCGCTGACCTCGATCTACGGCTTCGCCGAGACGCTGCTGCGCCAGGACGTCATGTTCGGCGATGAGGAGCGCCAGACGTTCCTGCGCTACATCGCCTCCGAGTCGCAGCGGCTGACCTCGATCGTCGACACGCTGCTCAACGTCGCCCGCCTCGACACGGGCGACCTCCAGGTCAACCTCGCCGAGACCGACGTACGCGACGTGGTCGGCCAGGTCCTCGACACGGTCTCGTCGACTGAGGTCAACGGCCACCGCTTCGTCGTCGAGCTGCCGGAAGAGCCGCTCGCCGCGCGCGCGGATCCCGAGAAGCTGCGGCAGGTGTGCGCGATCCTCGTCGAGAACGCGCTGCGCTACTCGCCGGACGGCGGCACGGTGACCGTCGGCGCCGCCCGGCGCCAGGACACCGTGGAGGTGAGCGTCGCGGACGAGGGGATCGGCATCCCGCAGTCGGACCAGGAGCAGATCTTCCGCAAGTTCTATCGGGGCTCCGACGCCGAGCTGCGTGGCGGCGGCGAGGGGACCGGGCTCGGGCTGTTCATCGCCCGCGGCCTCGTGACCGCCATGGGCGGCCGGATCTGGGTCTCGTCGCAAGAGGGCGAGGGATCTCGCTTCGCATTTGAGTTACCGGCCGCAGTTGCCGATTCAGTGACGAGAGGCTCGTGACGGGTATGAATGGCGACATGGATGGGCATACGCGGCCGGTGCCGGACAGAGGCGAGGTGCGGGTGCTGGTGATCGACGACGAGGCGCCGATCCGCCTGCTCTGTCGCGTCAACCTCGAGGCCGAGGGTCTCGACGTGCTCGAGGCCGCCGACGGCAAGACGGGGCTCGACCTCGCGCGGGTGGAGCAGCCCGACGTCGTGCTCCTCGACGTGATGATGCCCGGCCTCGACGGCTGGCGGGTTGCCGAGGAGCTGCTCGAGGACGACCGCACGCGCGGGATCCCGATCATCTTCCTCACGGCCCGCGCGGAGTTCCGCGACCGGGCGCGCGGGCTCGACATCGGCGGCGTCGACTACGTGACAAAGCCGTTCAACCCGCTCGAGCTCGCCCCACTCGTCCGCGACCTGCTCGCCCGCATCGACCGCGGCGAGCGCGACGAGCTGCGCGGCGAGAAACTCGCCGAGCTGCGCGCGCTGATCGAGTCCGAGTAAGCGCCCTACACTGCGGGCGGCGGGACGTAGCTCAGCCTGGTTAGAGCGCTGCCTTTGGGAGGCAGAGGCCGAAGGTTCGAATCCTTCCGTCCCGATTCTCCGCAACCCGTTCCGGGTAACGGTCGTTGCGTTCCCATGAGCACGCGAGAGAAGGGGGAGGCGTCGCGCCCGGTCCCGGACGAGGCTCCACTCGGGCGCGAGTCCATGCCGCAGCCGGAGCGTGACGAGCCGCGGCTCGAAGATCCCGGGCTCCGCGACCTCTCCTTCCGGGACTGGCGGGCGATCGTGGTGCGCGCGTTCAAGGGGCTGCTCGAGCACAACGGGACGATGCTCGCCTCGGCGCTCGCGTACTCGACGTTCTTCGCGATCCCCTCGGTGTTGCTGGTGGTGGTCGGCGTCTTCACGCTGCTCGTCGGCCCGCAGACGATCTCCTCTCTGATGGAGCACTTCTCGCACGTCATGCCGGGACAGGCGACGAGCCTGCTCGGCGGGAGCCTGCACACGCTGGACCGGCGCCCCGCGGAAGGGCTCGCGATGACGATCGTCGGGCTCGTGCTCGCGGTCTGGGCGACGACCGGCGCGATGACGACGTACATGACGGCGATCAACCTCGCGTACGAGCGGAAGGACAAGCGGTCGTTCGTCCGCAAGCGCCTCGTCGCGATCGAGCTGGTCGCAGTCATCGGCTTCGCCTTCCTGCTCGTGGCCGCGCTGCTCATCTTCGGGCCGTCGCTCGAGCAGCTCGTCGCGGCGCACAGCGGGGCCGCCGCCGGCGCGGTCGGCTGGATCTGGTGGATCGCCGAGTGGCCGATTCTCCTCGGCGGTCTCCTGGCCGCCTTCGCGACGCTGCTCTACCTCGGCCCCGACGTCGCGCACCCGCGCTGGCGCTTCATCACTCCGGGCTCGGTGCTCGCGACCTTCATCTGGCTCGCCGCCTCGGGCGGTTTTGCCTTCTACACCTCGCGCTTCGGCTCGTACAACAAGACCTGGGGGTCGCTCGCGGCCGTGATCATCATGCTCACCTGGCTGTGGCTCGCTGCGCTTGCGCTGCTCCTCGGCGCCGAGGTCAATGCCGAGGCCGAGCGGAGCCGGGAGCTGCGCGAAGGCCAACCGGCCGAGAGCCGCCTGCTCGCGCCGCCGCGCTCGCGCTGAACGCCCCGCCCGCCTGCTCGTCGGCGAGGAAGCGGAGCAGATAGGCCGTGAAGGCCCCGAAGAAGACGAGCGCCTCCTCCGCTGCCATCGTCACTCCCGCGATCTGCTGATCGGCGAGCGGGCCCGGCCCCCACATGCGCGGCGCGTGGACATAGAACGGATAGATCGCGCGCGGGATCAGCGCCATCAGCAGGCCGAGCGGGGAGGCGAGCACGAAGGCGGCGAAGAGGTAGGCGGCCTTCGCGCCGGCCGAGTAGCTGCCGTGCACGACCGGCCACCAGACGCAGATTCCCGCCACGAGATAGGTGAGGTGCTCGACGTGGAGGAGTGAGTGCGGATGGCGGAGCGCCGCGTCGTAGATCCACGGCAGATGCCAGGTGTAGTAGGCGATCAGCCAGAGCGGCAGCGCGACGAATGGACGGAAGAGCGGGAACCCGGCCGCGCGCGCGGCGACCCGCGGCGGGATCGCGAGCACGAGCAGCAGGGGAGCCCACTCCGCGAGGACGACGTTCTGCAGCAGGTGCGCCCAGAGGAACGTGTGATTCGCGAGCGGCTCGAGCTGCGTGACGAAGGCGGCGAAGACGAGCCCGACGCCGAGGACGCCGGCGGCGACGCGAGCGCGCGTGACCGGGCTGCCGCGGTACGAGAGTGCGAGCCCGACCGCGAGCGCCGGCGCGAGCCCGATCGCCTCCGCCGAGGGATGCATCTCGCTACCGTACCCAGCGCTCTGCGGGTGTAGCTCAATGGTAGAGCCCTAGCCTTCCAAGCTAGTTACGCGGGTTCGATTCCCGCCACCCGCTCTCGTTGTCAGGGCGCCGAGTCGGGCTCGCTGTGTCCGGTCATTGCCTCGAGCAGGGCGCCGATCTCGTAGCCGAGCTGGGCCGAGTGGCGCATGGCGTGCTCGCGGTCGACGACGTACCTGTTGCGGCGTCCGACGCGTGTGGTCTTCACGTAGCCCGACTCGACGAGCTCGGCGAGGATGCGCTGGGTCGCGCGTTCGGTGATGCCGACGCGTTCGGCGACGTCGCGCAACCGGATGTCGGGCGTCTCGGCGAGGCAGAGGAGGACCTGGGCGTGGTTCGTGAGGAACGTCCAGGTGCCCGGATGCTCAGGACTTGGCATACGCTAATATTATCGTGTATGTATTATCGCGTATCAAGAGTCGGCAGATTGTAACTGTTCGAGGAGAGAGCAATGAACGGGGTTGGTCTGTTCGGACAAGTCAACGATTCGATCCGCGAGCTGGCGACCGACGGCTCAGCGGTCGAGACCTGGGAGTTCATCTGCGAGTGCCCGGACGTCACGTGCCACTCGATGGTCAGCCTCACGCTGATCGAGTTCGACGAACGCAGGGCTGCCTCGCCTCCCGCGCCGATCCTGGCCGAGCACGGCTAAGCGCGTAGAAGCGAGACCCAGTCCGGCTCGCCGTCCCGGTAGTACCGGACGCGGTCGCGGAAGGGGAAGTCGGCCGGCGTCACGTCGAGCCGGGCCAGCGGCCGCACCGGCTCGCGGGAGACAAGGTGCGCGGTGTCGATCGCGCCCGCGATGGGCTCGTCCGCGACGAAGGTGGCCGGCGGCAGGAGATACAGCGAGCCGGGCCCGAACCGATCCGGCGAGGCCGAGCCACGGTTGTGCAGGAAGAAGTAGTGGCGCGGATAGAGCGACCCACCGGCCAGGCCCATGCTCCCGTTCTTCGTACCGGTCCAGCCGTGGTCGCGGCGGAGACACGCGAAGTAGAGCGACCACACCGGATCCGTGGAGCCGTAGACCGCCTGCTGGTTGCCCCAGGCGGTCGAGTCCCGCGACTTCCGCTCGGTCGACAGCTCGCTGATGTCTCCGCGCGGCGAGCCGTGGAAGACGACGTCCCGGTTCTCCGCTAGCCAGCGGAGGAAATCAAGCCGCGGCTCGGGAACCGCGACGGTTTCGCCCGCGATGAGCGCATCGGCGGTCGCCGCGAACCTGGCCTCGGTCTCCGGGTCGACGGCCGGCGGCGGCAGGGAAGGCAACCGTGCGAGATGCACGAGGCCCCACAGCAGCCTGCCGCGCAGAGTCGAGCTCATTGGTCGGGGACGCTACTGCGGCGGGCCGCTGATCGGCGTGATCGTGCCGGTCTGCGCGGTGCCGCTCGTGTCCGTCCAGCCGATCGGGACGGCCTTGCCGGGCACGAGCGTGAGGACTCGCTTGCGGACGTCGGCGACCGACGAGATCTTCTTGCTGTTCAGCGAGGTGATGACGTCTCCCTTGCCGAGCCCCGCGACATCCGCGGGCTTCCCGGGCACGACCGAGAAGATCTTGGCGCCGCCCGAGACGTCCTTGAGCTCGACCCCGAGGAAGGCGGTCGGCCCGACATGGACGACGGCGTTCCCCCGGCCGCTCTCGATCCGTCGCGCGAGCTGGAGCGCCTGCTTCAAGGGGATCGCGAAGCCGCGCGGGAAGCCCGAGGTCGAGCCGGCGGTCACGACGCCGAGGACGCGGTTCTGGCTGTTCTCCAGCGGCCCGCCGGAGTACCCCGGCACGACCGGCGCGTCCGTCGCGATCACGTTGTGCAGCGTCTCGCTGTCACCGCCTTCGTCCTTCGCGACGATCTGCTGGTGCAGCGCGAGGATCTGGCCGCGCGCCACCTTCGGCTGGCCGCCGCGGCCCTGCGCGTTCCCGCGGGCGACGACGTGCATCTGGACGTGGAGCGGGATCGCGCCGCCGCGCTTGACCGTCCGCAGTCCCGACGCGTGGGCCAGCTGGAGCACGGCGATGTCGCGCGAAACCGAGTAGCCGACGACGGTGGCTGTGTACCGGTGGTGCGTCGTGACGTCGACGACTTTGAACTTCGTCGCGCCTTCGATCACGTGGTTGTTCGTCAGGATCTCACCGGACCGGGAGATGATCATCCCGGTGCCGGCCGCTATGCCGTGCACGTAGCCGAGCGTCGTGTAGATGTCGACGATGCCGACGTTCGCGCTCGCCTTCACGCCCTGGGGGGTGTGCCCGGTGGCGCCGGCCGGAGAGGCGGCTACGGCCGGCGCCAGCGTCGCCAGGACGGCGAACAAGAGGCGTCGCGTCAGGCCGGGCACGAGAGCATCAGAGCAGGCATCGATGAGGCAGATCTAAGCGATCTGCAAGCCGCATGTAAGCACCGCATGTGGGGTGTGGATCGGCGGATTCCCGGCAGACCTTAAGACAGATCGGCGCGAGGCAGTACGGTCCGTCGGATGAACGACGACCGGCCGGAGCGCGACGAGACGCCCAAGGAGCGAGCCGATCGCGAGCTGATCGAGCTGCTGAACGAGCTGCGGGTCGTGCTCCCCGGCATCACCGTCCTCCTTGGCTTCCTGCTCGCTGTCCCCTTTGCCAGGGGCTGGACACGCGTCACCGAGTTCCAGCGCGATGTCTTCGTCGTCGCCTTCCTGTCGACCGCGGTCTCGGTCGCGCTCTTCGTCGCCCCGAGCTCGTACCACCGGATTCGTTTCCATCACGGCGAAAAGCCGTACCTGCTCAAGATCAGCAACCGGTTCGCGATCGCGGGAATCGCCGCCGCGGCCGTGTCGCTCGAGGCGGTCGTGCTGCTCGTGACCGACTTCGTCGTCTCGCGCGGGTTCGCGATCGCGGTCACTGCCGCGCTGTTCGTGGTGATCGCCGTGCTGTGGTACGTGCTGCCGCTGCGGGCGGCGTTCAGAGATCGATCCGCTCGATGACGACGTCTTCGTGCGGGCGGTCCCCCGCGTCGGTCTCCACCGCGGAGATCTTGTCGACGACGTCCATCCCGCCGGTGACCTGACCGAAGACGGTGTGCTTGCCGTCGAGCCAGGGGCACGCGTCGGCGGTCACGATGAAGAACTGGCTCCCGTTCGTGTCCGGGCCAGCGTTCGCCATCGCCAGCGCCCCGCGCACGACCTTGTGGTCGTTGAACTCGTCCTCGAAGGTGTAGCCGGGGCCGCCCGAGCCGGTGCCGGTGGGGTCGCCGCCCTGGATCATGAAGTCCGGGATGATGCGGTGGAAGATGACGCCGTTGTAGAAGCCGTCGCCGGCAAGCTTGCGGAAGTTCTCGACGGTCGTGGGCGCTTCGCCCTCGAACAACTCGAACTCGATCGGGCCGTGGTTCGTATGCAGGGTTGCGTTGCTCATAGCTCCGGAACCTATCCGCCGGCGACTCCCGCGCGCCGGTGGTAGGTGCAGGAGTAGGACCGTCGCTCTGCGAATTTGCGCCGAACGGCCCATGGCGGTTCCCCCCGATTGCCGCAACCTTGTGGGCGTGAAGGCGCTCCGCCTCGCCCTCGCGACCGCGCTGCTCGTCGCGACCGGCTTCCTTACGGCATCGGCGCTGGCGACGAGCCACTCGGAGAAGAACCTGGGTTCGCTGAACCGCCAGGTGCTCGTCGCGGTGAACAGCTTCCGCGCCGCCCATGGGCTCGCAGCCCTCCGCGAGTCGGCCGCGCTCGACAGATCGGCGCGCCAGCACTCGAAGGAGATGGGCCGGGACGGGTACTTCGCCCACTCGTCACACGACGGGACCGTCTTCTGGCGGCGAATACGCCGCTACTACACGGCGAAGGGCTACTCGTACTGGTCGGTCGGCGAGAACCTCGTCTGGGAGTCGCCGAGCTTGAGCGCCGGCGCAGCGATGAAGCTCTGGATCGCGAGCCCGCCGCACCTGGCGAACCTGCTGTCCAAGCAGTGGCGCCAGATCGGAGTGTCAGCCGTTGGCGTCGCGCACGCCCCGGGCGTCTACGGGGGCCGGCACGTCGTCATCGTCACGACCGACTTCGGCGTCCGGCGCTAGCTCCGGCGCTCGCCGCTGCAGGTGGTAGAGCCCGAAGGCCGCCGGCCCGAGCGGCAGCCAGAGGTTGAAGATGCGGTAGGCGAAGACGGCGAGCACGGCTGGGGCCAGCCCGTAGCCGACCCAGACGAGCGCGAACGGGAGTAGTGCCTCGACCGCACCGGCACCGGCGAGCGGAAGCGTCCGCCGTGTCAGTGCGTAGCCGGTTGCGTAGCCGACGACGACCGCGGCCACCGACGGCGTCGTGCGGGTGAACGCAGCGAGGCAGACCCAGAGGACGAACACCTCGCCGGCCCAGTAGAGGGCCATCCCGCTGAACGCCGCGGCGCCGTGCCGGCGCGGCGAGGCGACGATCTTCCCCACCACCGCGATCGCCGCGAGCGGCGGGCCGAGGATCTTCGCCAGCCAGCCGCGGCAGATCCACTTCCGGTAGCGAACGGCGACCAGGGCGAGAGCGGTCCCGAGCGGGACGCCGATCACCCACGAGAGCGTGACCGCGCGCTGCGCATCCGCGTGGTTGAGGAGCAGGAAGATCGCGCAGATCAGCGTGCCGGTCGCGAGGACCGCGTACTCGAGCGAGCCGAGCCCGAGCACCCGGATCCGTGCTTCCTCGCGCGGGACGCCGAGATCCTCGAGGGCCTCGATGTCCACCGCGAACCCGCCCCGAGGGATGAACATGCCGAACCCGGCGGAGACGATCGCGCCCGCCCGCAGCGTGCTGAGCCTGACGCCGCGGCCGACGTGGGCGACCTCGCGATACGCGAACGTGTAGCCGATGTGCGCGGCCACGGCGCCCGCCATGGCGAACGGGAGCCAGTACCAGTTCGCGTGCCGGAGATGCGACGCGACGGCCACGTAACCCGCCGCGCCCGCGACGAAGATCGTTGCGATGAGCGAGATAGCGGCGGCGAGGATCATGAGCACCACGACGTGGTGGGCCTCGTGCTCGCGGTGGTGAGCGAACCACACCTTGAGGGGGCCGCGCCGGCGAATGCTCCAGCCAGGCTGGCGCGTCATCGTTCGCTCTGTACCCACATGCACCCGGGAGGATTCGAACCTCCGACCCGCGGAATAGACGTCCGCCGCTAGGTCCACGCCGACCAGCTAGGCACTGCAATTTCAGGCTAGCCCGCTCTCGGCTAGACCGTGCAGGGACGGTATCGGCGTTCTCTAAGAGGAGCCTTTAGTTCGGGATGGGCCCGTTCTGCCTGAGCGCGTCGACGTCACGGAGTGAATGCGCCCGGGAGGATTCGAACCTCCGACCCGCGGATTAGAAGTCCGCCGCTCTGTCCACTGAGCTACGGGCGCCGGTCAACAGGGTAGAGCGCATGGCGGCGTAGATACATTCCACTCCGATGGCGGACGCGCTCGAGCAACTGAAGGAGCGGCTGGCCGAGGTCACGGACCTCGGCAAGGTCGCGCGGCTCCTCGCCTGGGACCAGCAGACGATGATGCCGCCGGCGGGCACGGCGCATCGCGCCGACCAGTTCTCGACGCTGCTCCGCCTCATGCACGAGCGGTTCACCGATCCCGAGGTCGGCCGCTGGCTCGACGAGCTGCGCCCGGTCGAGGAGTCGCTCGAGCCGGACTCCGACGACGGCGCACTGATCTCCGTCGTCCGCCGCGACTACGAGAAGGCGGTCAACGTGCCGGCCTCGCTGCGCGCCGAGATGGCGCGCGCCGCCGCCGAGGCTCGTCCCGTCTGGGTGAAGGCGAAGGCGGACTCGGACTTCGCGTTGTTCCTGCCGGTGCTCGAGCGGATGGTCGAGCTGAAGCTCCAGTACGTGGAGTGCGTCGAGGACGGCGCCGACGAGCGCTACGACGTGCTCCTCGACGACTACGAGCCGCAGACGAAGACCGCCGAGGTGCGTGCGCTGTTCGACGAGCTGAAGCCGCCGCTCAAGGAGCTGATCGCCGAGCTGCGGGAGCGGGAGGTGGACACCTCGTTCCTCAGCGGCGACTTCCCGGTCGACCGCCAGCGCGACCTCGCCTACGAGGTGACCGGGCTCTTCGGCCACCGGCCCGACAGCTGGCGGATCGACCCGACCGAGCATCCCTTCGCATCCGGCCCCGGCCGCGACGACGTTCGGATCACGACCAACTACCACCCGGACTCGCTCGAGTCGCTCTTCTCGACGATGCACGAGTACGGCCACGGCCTGTACAGCCATCAGCAGCCGAAGCACCTCGAGCGCCTGCCGACCGGCGGGCCGTGCTCGCTCGGGATCCACGAGTCGCAGAGCCGGCTCTGGGAGAACCTCGTCGGCCGCAGCCGCCCCTTCTGGCAGCTCTTCTATCCGCGCCTGCAGGCGACCTATCCCGAGCAGTTCGGGGACGTCGACATCGAGCGCTTCCATGCGGCGATCCACGCCGTCACCCCGAGCCTGATCCGGATCCAGGCCGACGAGGTGACGTACGGGATGCACGTGATGCTCCGCTTCGAGCTCGAGCAGGACATGGTCGAGGGTCGCGTCGAGATGCGTGACCTGCCGCAGCGCTGGAACGAGAAGATGTGGGACTACCTCGGCGTCGAGGTTCCCGACGACGCGCACGGGGTCCTGCAGGACGTCCACTGGTCCGGCGGGTCGCTCGGCTACTTCTCCACGTACCTGATCGGGACGGTCGCCTCGGTGCAGATCTGGGAGGCCGCCGGCCGCGATCTGCCCGACCTCGAGGAGCAAATCGGCCGCGGGGAGTTCACGCCGCTGCGCGAGTGGCTCGGTGAGCACATCCACGAGCTCGGGCACAAGTTCTCGCCGCAGGAGACATTGCGGCGCGCGACCGGCTCCACGATCGCCGCCCAGCCGTATCTGGACTACCTCCGCAAGACGTACGCATAGGTCTCGGCGCGCCGGGTACGCGCTGCCGAACCGAAACCGAGGAGGGGTCTGCATGGCAGACGTGCTGAAAGGCAAGGGAGTCGCGATCCTCGCTGCCGACATGTTCGAGCGAGTCGAGCTCGAAGAGCCGCGCAAGGCGCTCGAGGACGCCGGGCGCCGACGTCGAGATCGTCTCGATCCACGACGGAGACATCAAGGGCTTCGACCACTTCGAGCCGGCGAGCAAGGTTCAGGTCGACAAGACGGTCGAGGAAGCGTCGCACGCGACTACGACTCGCTGCTGATCCCGGGCGGGTCGGCAACCGGGAAGCCGATGGCGGTCATCTGCCACGGTCCGTGGGTGCTTGTCGAAGCCGGCGTCGTGCGAGGCAAGCGCATCACCTCGTGGCCGACGCTCGAGACCGACATCCGGAACGCGGGCGGCGACTGGGTCGACCAGGAGGTCGTGGTCGACGGCAACATCGTCACGAGCCGGAAGCCGGACGACATCCCGGCTTTCAACCGCGAGATGCTTCGGATCTTCTCCGGAGAGCGCGTGCCGGCCTGAGTCGTGTTAACGGGGCCGCGACGCGGCCCCGTTGTCTCGAGGGTGGCGGACGGGACTCGAACCCGCGGCCACCGGGACCACAACCCGGAGCTCTACCAACTGAGCTACCGCCACCGAGCGGGCACAGAGTAGCTAGCGGCGGAGCGGGATACCCTTGTGCGCTGGGCCCCGTAGCTCAGCGGACAGAGCGGCAGCCTTCGAAGCTGCGTGCGGAGGTTCGATTCCTCCCGGGGCCATGTACCAAGCGGCTAGGTCCCCGCGGCGAGAATCTCCTCGATCTCTCGCTCCACGTTGAAGCCGCGCATCTCCTCGAGATCGGGCGGAGCTGCGCGAGGCAGGTCGACGGCAAGGCCGGCCGCGCGGGCTTCGTCGCTTGTGCCGCCGCCGGACAGGGCGGCACCGACGGCGGTGTGCAGGGAGCGGAGGTAGGCGAGATCGGCCTCCGCGATGGCCAGGGCGTCCGCGACCCCGGACGGAGGCCCATGTCCGCGAATCACCACGTCCGGTGGGTCTGCGCGAAGCGTCTCGATCAGTCCGATAAGCGTGGCCCGATAGGCGGCCGGGGAGGTCCCGAACGGAAACTCGTCTGCAGACAGGTAGTCACCGACGATCAGCAGCCCCTGCTCGCGGAGTCGGAACCCGCTGCCGTCGGCGGTGTGTCCGGCGAGTGGAAACGTCTCCACGAGGAATGGCCCCAACGACACGGTCGAACCGCGGCGGAACGTCTGGTCGATGCGCGGCGCGCCCGCCGGGACGATGTCGTACTCGGCGGCTGCCCACTGAACCGCCTCGCCGGCGGCGCCGCTCGCCACCTTCTCTCCCGTCTCCTCGCTCATCACGGCTGTCGCAGCGGGAAACCCCGCGATTCCGCAGACGTGATCCCAGTCCCCGTGCGTGATCAACACGGTCCGAACCGGAGCACCGAGCTCTTGCGCCCGGAGAGCTATGGCGGCCACTTCGTCCTTGGAGATCGCCGGGTCCACGACAAGTGACTCGCCCTCCGCGAACACCAGGAGCGATGTCGTGCTGTACAGAGACGCCTCGAAGCGCTCCCAGCCGGACTCAGTCACAGACCCCATCACAACAGAACTTGCGTAGCATCGAGGCATGTGCCGGAACATCCGCGTTCTCTACAACTTCGATCCTCCCGCCACGTCCGAAGAGGTGCACTCCGCCGCGCTGCAGTACGTGCGCAAGGTCAGCGGCATGAACAAGCCGTCGCAGGCGAACCAGGCGGCGTTCGACCGTGCCGTGCACGAGATCGCGCATCTCACGGAGCACCTGCTTGCCGACCTCGTCACGACCGCCGCGCCGAAGGACCGCGAGGTCGAGGCCGAGCGTCGCCGCGCCCGCGCTGTCGCGCGCTTCGGCTAGCCCTTGGGGCGGTAGCGCATCACGTCGCCGAGCGCGTTCCGGCACGTTGTCACGCTGCCCCGACGGGTGCACGTGAAATTGAAGAAACGGAGCAGGCCCGCGCCGTCGCCGTCGTACGCGTCGACGAGGCGTGTGTTCCCGGCTCTCAGGCCGTGAGCGCCCATCGCCAGCCAGCCCCAGTCGTAGGCGTTGCTGTTCACGGACACGACGCCGGGCACCTGGGACTCCTGGCTCCGGAGGATGAACCGGCGTGAGTACGGCCACCAGTGCCGCTTCCACGTCTGGACGAAGACGTGCGCGAAGACGACTCGGCCGTTCTTGAGACTGGCGTCGGTGCTGACCTGGTGCCAGTACCGCCCGGCGCGCACCTCGCCCAGACAACCGCGTTGGTTGCGTCCGTCGCTCTGCCCGGCCGGGCACGTCCAGTAGCCGTGCAGGCTCGGCCCATAGCGGTGGTGGAGAAGCTTCCCGAAGGCAGCGGTTGAAGCGCCTGGTGACGGCGTCGGCGCAGGCGAGGCGAGAGCCGCCGGCGTCGCCGCTGCGCAGAGGGCTGCCAGAGCCGCCAGCCGGAGCTTCATTGCCTGCGGGAGCGTAGCCCCGCGACGGCGGCGAAGATCGCGGCGGCCGCGAGCACGGCCGCGAGAGTCTGCCCGTCGACCTTCCCGAGCTGCCCGACGGCCGCGAGCAGCACGACGAGCACGAGCACGAACGCGCCGGCCGCCGTCGCGACCGCCCGCATCAGTTCCTACCGGGCTCGAGGTAGCGGCCGAACCACTCGAGGATCGCCTCGAACCGCAGCACGCGGTGCACCGGCGAGCCCGAGCGCGACAGCTCGTGGCTTTCGGCCGGGAAGCGAAGCATCTCGGTCTCCTTGCCGAGCAGCTTCAGGAGGATGAACATGTGCTCGCCCTGCTCGATGTTGCAGCGGAGGTCGCTCTCCGAGTGGACGACCAGCAACGGCGTGTCGATGTCCTTGGCGTAGGTCGCCGGCGACATCTGCAGCCACGAGTCGACGTTGTCCCACATCGAGCCGCCGAACTGGCGCTCGAAGATCCAGAAGAGGTCGCTCGAGCCGAACGCGCTCACGAGGTGGTTGACGGATCGCTCCGAGAGCGCCGCCTTGAAGCGCTTCGTGTGGCCGACGATCCAGGAGGTCATGTAGCCGCCGTACGAGCCGCCGAGGACGCCGAGCCGATCGGCGTCGATGAACGAGAACTTCTCGAGCGCGGTGTCGACGACGCCCATCAGGTCCTGGTAGTCGACCGAGCCCCAGCCGGGCCCCACGTCGCTGCCGGGCTGGCCGCGGATCGCGCGGCCCCACTCCTCGGAGTAGCCGGAGCCGCCGCGCGGGTTCGAGAAGAGGACGCAATAGCCGGCGCCGGCGTAGACCTGGACCTCGTCGAAGAAGCCGGTCCCGTACTGCGAGAACGGGCCGCCGTGGATGTTGAGGAGCGTCGGGTAGCTCTTCGTCTCGTCGAAGCCGGGAGGGCGTACGAGCCACGCGTCGACCTCGGTGCCGTCGGCCGAGGTGGCGGTGAACCGCTCGACCTCGGCGAGCTCCCGCCCGGCCACGAACTCGTCGGTCACCGACGTGATCCGCTTGCCGTCCCCGCCGAAGAGCTCCTGCGGCCGGTCGTGAGTGCTCGCCGTGTACACGAGCGTTCCGTTCACCAGGTCGTAGAGGCTGGTCGACTGCTCGCCGCCGACAAGAAGCTCCGGCTCGGCCGAGCCGTCCGCCGCGACCGTGTAGACGTGGACGTTGCCGCCGTCCTCGACCCCGAACGCGATGCGGTCCCCGTCCCACACGGGCTCTCGGCCACCCGGGTACGGAGCGCACTGGCGATCGAGGGAGGCTGTGAGGACGCGGCGGTCACTCCCGTCGGGCTGCATCACCGCGATCTGGCTGTGGTGCGGGAACGTGCCGTCCTCGGGAGAGTGGGTGTAGGCGATGAGCGTGCCGTCCGGCGAGAAGGAGGCGTTGCTCGCGTTCTCGTCCGGCTGCGTCAGCCGCTTCGGCTCCGAGCCCTCCGAGTCGACCTCGAGCTCGTACAGCGCCTCGTTGAAGTCGATGTCCCAGTTGCCGTCGCGCAACGACCAGAATACGATGCGGCTGCCGTTTGGAGACCACGCCGGCTCGTCGTCCTCGCAGTCCCCGTCCGTCAGCTGCCGCTCGTCGCCTCCGTCGAGGCCGACGACGAAGAGATGCTTGCGCCGGTCGGCGGTCCAGCCGACGCTGTCGAGCTTGTAGAAGACGCGCTTGAACCGCCGCGGCGCCCGCTTGCGGTCGTCCTCTTCCTCGTACGCCTCGTCCTGCACGCGGCGCGCGAAGGCGATGCGGCTCGAGTCGGGCGACCACGCGAACGACTCGACGCTCTCCTTCCCGTCGGTCAGCTTCCGCGGATCGCCGCCGTGCGTCGGCAGGACGTAGAGCTGCCCCTTTGCCTTCTTCTCGTCGCCGTCGCGATTCGAGACGAAGGCGAGCCAGCGTCCGTCGGGAGACCAGCGGGGAGAAGCGTCGTTCCGCTCGCCGGAAGTGAACTGCCGCGGCTCCTCGGAGCGGTCGAGCGGCGCCACCCAGATCGCGGTCCGGTAGGCGCTCTCCTCCTGGTCGATGCGCGTGACGACGTACGCGACCCGCTGCCCGTCGGGCGATAGGCGCGGATCGCCGACGCTCGTCAGCGCATAGACATCCTCAGGCCCCATTCCCGCCACGCCGTACGCGACTTTAGACTTTCGAGGCTGGCGGGTGTGGCGGAACTGGCAGACGCGACGGGTTTAGGTCCCGTTGGGCCGCGAGGCCCTTGGAGGTTCGAGTCCTCTCGCCCGCATCACACTCGAGCGCGAACGGCGTAGGCGATCGCCATGAAGATCGTGAGCCAGATGGCTCCGGCGAGGCCGAGGATGCTCAGGTTCCACGCGCTCACGTGCCTCGATCGTTCGACCTCGGCCGCCCGCTCCCTGCTTGAATGACCGGGTGCAGGCGCAAGTCGAGGAGTT
>DATFSG010000176.1:0-6025 GCA_035262765.1 Gaiellaceae bacterium
ACCGTTCGAGCTGGACCAACTACTCTCGACGGTGAGCAAGCTCGCGCGCGTTCACGCCCACCGATGGGCACAACCGCTATCCGCACCCCACAGGAGTACGAGGAGGCCTACGGGGCGTACTACGCCGAGGCGGCCGAGGAGGTCCGCTCCGTCAGAGTGGGGGAGAAAAACATCTCCGAGATGGCCGCGATCGTCGAGCGGCATGCCGATCTCTTTACCCCGGAGCAGCTCGAAGCGCTCCGCGCGGCCGAGATCGAGACGACGGAGAGCGACGAGACCGAGCGGCTGTACCGCCTGCGCAGGACGTGCGAAGACGGCATCGTCGCGGCCGGGCTGGCCGCGCGCGAGGACGAGCTCGAGAACGCGATCCTCTCGGCCCGGCTGACGTTCGACGGAGAGGAGCTGCCGCTACGCGCCGCGCAGGCGAAGCTCGCCGTCCTCCCCGAGTACGCCGAGCGCGACGAACTCGGCGAGCTGATCCGGACGCTCGACGGAGGCTTCAACGAGCAGCGCCGCGAGCTGCTCGTCGCTCGCGACGACCTCGAGGCGGGGCTGTCGGGCGAGCGGCTGGCGATCGCGAGGAACGAGACCGACAAGCAGATCTCGCTGCGCGAGCTGGAGGTCACGCTGCGCCGGACCGCGGACGCCGTCGCCGAGGAGTTCGCTCGCTTGCGCGAGCGCTGGTTCGAGCGTTTGCTCGGCCCGGACCGTGCCGAGGTGCCGGCGAGCGCGCACGTCGCCTGGCTGCGGCGCCTCTCTCCGCTCGAGTCGACGTACCCGAAGGACCGCTCGGTCGAGGTGTGCGTCGAGACGGTGCGGGCGCTCGGCTTCGACCTCGAGGCGATCCCGAACATCCGGCTCGACCTCGAGGACCGGCCGCAGAAGAACCCGCGCGCCTGCGTGATCGCGGCCAACCCGCCCGAGGTCGTCCATCTGATCACCCGCGCGCAGGGCGGCCTCTCCGACTACCAGGCGTTCCTCCACGAAGCGGGCCACGCGCTCCACTACGCGGGCTGCGACCCCCGGCTGCCGTGGACGTTCCGCGCCCTCTCGCGCGACCACGCGCTGACCGAGATCTACTCCTACATCTTCGAGGCGGTCACGCGCGAGCCGGGCTGGCACGCGCTCCACTTCGGGCTGTCGGATGCGGATGCGGAGGAGAACGCCGAGGCGACGCGTTTCCTCGAGGCGCTCATCTACCGTCGCTACGCCGCGAAGCTCCGCTACGAGCTCGGCTTCTGGGAGCTGTTCCCGCTCGAGCAGGGATGCTCGTCGGTCGAGTACGAGCCGCTGCTCACCGAAGCGACCGGCCTTCACTACGACGCGCGCGGCTACCTGTCCGACATGGACGCAGGCTTCTATTCCGCCGACTACACGCGCGCCTGGATCCGCTCGGCGCAGCTCCAGGTGTACCTCCGCCGCGAGATCGGCGAGGACTGGTGGCGGAGCGCCGAGACCGGCGAGATCCTGCGTGGGCTGTTCGCCGAGGGCACGCGGCCCTCGACCGAGGACATCGCCCGCCGGCTCGGCTTCGACCCGCTCGACACGGCGCCGCTCGTCGCCGAGCTGACCGGCGCCTGAGAGCACGCTCGCCTCGCTCAAGGGCCAGCGCGGGCCGCAGGGCATTCAGGGGATCCAGGGGATCCAAGGACTGAAGGGCGACAAGGGGCGACCAGGGCGTCAAAGGTGACACCGGGTCGCCTGGCCAAAACGGGACGGCGCGTGCGTGGGCGGTGGTCGACTACGCCGGCAACGTCAGCAACAGCCACAACGTCACCTCGGCCTCGATCGAGAGCACGGGCGACTTCTGCGTCCAGTTGAGCTCGTCGGTGCCCAACTCGTCGACCGGTGCGGTCGTCACGCCGTACTACGCCGACGACTCGACCGGAGGCCAGAGCAGCACGGAGGCGGAGTTCGACGGCCCGTGTGCTCCGAACGGGATCAAGGTGTTGACATGGGGCGTGTCCGCGAACGGCTCGTCACTGGTCCTGAGCCCGGCAAACGAGGGGTTCTTCATCGCGGTTCCGTAGCCTCACGATCCGCGGAGCACACCCGCCACGAGCGGCAGCAGCGTCTGCTTCGCCTGCGGGCGCTCCAGGTCGGCGCGGACGAGCTCGTCGAGCTCCATCGCGACCAGCAGGATGATCGCCGCGACGTAGAAGAAAGTCGCGAGGAAGATGAACACCTCGAGGCTGCCGACAGAGGTGCGGAAGTCCGCGACCGAGCGGACGTAGGCGCCGAAGATCAGCGTCTGGCCGATCCAGCCCACCACGACGAGCGCCGAGCCGAAGCTCGCCCAGCGCACCCGTCGATGCTTGTCCGGCCCCAACCGCACGATCAGCTCGAACGCGACCGCCACGAGGACGATCGCCGCCGGCCAGCGGAGGATCAGGACCGGGAGGCTCAACGTGCCCGAGACGTGGCCCGCCCAGATGATGGCAATCGCCCCGAGCATCGCCGCGAGGACGAGGACCGAGAGGCCCCACGACAGCGGGAAGCGGATCCAGAACGGCCGTGTCTCGGGCGTCTCGTAGATCTCGTCGAGCGCGCCGATCGCCGCGCGGACGATTCCCGACACCTCCCAGATCGCCAGCGCGGCCGCGAGCGCGAGCAGTCCCGCTGTCGAGGCCGAGAAGACGCGGTTCACCGTCTGGTCGATCCCGTCGAACACGTGGGGGAGGACCTTCGGCTCGATCTTGGGGCCGATCGTCTGCCGCCACAGCTGCTGCTGCCCGGAGGCGCCGAGGATGCCGAGCGCGAACAGCGTGCACGCGACGGCGGCGATGAACATGCGCAAGGCAATCGCGCTCGCGTACGTCAAGAGGTTGTGCTGGTCGAACAGCTCGACCCAGAGACGGACGATCTTCTTGAAGCTGTTCCAGCGACGCTCCACGGAGCGTGGAACGTTTTCGAGGCTGAAAGCGGTGCGGGGCTAGTGCGTGCTGCCGAAGCCCTGCTGCGCGAGCTGGGTCATGTCGAAGACCTGGCTGCTCGGCGGAGCCGCGATGCTGACGTGCGCGCCATAGTCGTAGAGATCCATCGTCATGGCCAGATGAGCTGCCTGGGGAAGGTTGTAAGCGAACTGGACCCGGCGGACGAGGCCGCCATTGTCGACCCAGACGTCCGCGTCGATCGTCTTCATCTGTCCGGCCTCGCTCTTGAACAGCGGGCTCGTCACCCCGCTCGCCTTGAGCGCCTTGGCGACGTCGATCTTCACGCTGTACTTCGTGGTGGCCACGCCGTCGATCGTCGCCGGGCCGACCTTCTGCACGTCGGCTCCCTGGGCCTCGAGCATCCCGAGCGCGTCGGAAGGCTGGAACTGGCTGCCGGACATCAGCTTCGACATGTCGATGCCGGCGGACTTGCCGAACTTCGAGAGGTCGAGCTTCATCCAGGCCTTCCCGCCCGGCATCTGAGACGAGAGGAACGACGGCATTCGCATGTAGATGACCTCGTCGCCGTTCTGCTCGAGGATGAGCTCCTTCATCGAGGCGTTCTTGAGCCCCAGCGCGCCGATCGCCCCCGTCTGCGCGCTGGAGAGCCCCATCTGCGAGAGCATCGAGCCAAGCTTGATGTTCATCTCCGAGCTGGTGCCGTCGATCGCGCCGGTGCCGCCCAGGTGGATCGTCTTGCCCTGCAGCCCCTGTCCGCTCATGGCCATCGCGAACCGGATCTTCGCGGCGCCCGCGTTCTGAGTCTTCGTCGCGGCGGCAGAAACCGGGTCGAGCTTCAGCCCGCTGCTCGAGCTGCTGGTGCTGCCGCCGCCGCAACCGGCGGCGACTGCCGCGATCGACACAGCGGCAAGCGCTGCTCCGATGACTGCCCTCCGACCGTTGAGCACTCGCGGATTGTACTCAGGATCGGCGCGCCGATCGAGTGATTTCTTCGCTGGGAGGGTGGGGGCGGCTGCTATGGCCGTGGCAGCCGCCCCCTGCGAGGAGCGGGACGGCCGGGAGGACGGGTTGGCCGCCCCTGTCGAAGACACGGCCGGCGTCAGGGCGGCCGTGCTTCTGTCGGTGCTTCCACTACTACTCACGAACGCGGAGTTTGGATCTCGTAAGAGTCTGTGGATCGGCGTCCGATCCAACGAACCGGACGGCCGGGGCGCACGTCTTATGTCGTCGAGGGGCGGGCCCCGGAGAAGGGGGCCGCGACCGAGGCCCGCCCCCTGCGACGATACGCTCGCGCCGCGGATTTCGAAAGGGTCAGTTAGTTCCGCGCTTCGAGCTGGTCGATCCGCTGGTGGACGCGCCGGAGCTCGGCGAGGATCTCGTCCTGCTTGTCGAGCGCTTCGCGGTGCTTGTCCTCGGCGTCCTGGTTGACGAAGTGGCCGGCGATCGAAGCGGTCGCGAGACCAAGGAAGCCGATGCCGACGATCATCAGGAACGAGGCGATCAGGCGCCCGCCGACCGAGGTGGGGAAGGTGTCGCCGTAGCCGACCGTCGTCACGGTGACGATCGCGAACCAGAGGCCTCGCCAGGGGTTCGGGAAGCGGGTCGGGTCAGTCTCGTGCACCGCGATGCCGGTGACCGTGACGAGGAGCAACGTCAGCGCCGCGATGTACGGCAGGTTGCGGCGGTGCGTGAGCAGGCCCTCGGCGCGGAAGATCCGGGCGGCGATCACCCAGAGGCGTGCGAGGCGCCAAGCCCGGAGCCAGCCCGGGCCGAGGGCGGCGAAAAACAGCCCCCACGGCGGGAAGATCGCGAAGACGACGACCGCGTCGGCCCAGTGCGCGCGAAGCGCGGCGCGCCGGTCCTGCGCGTAATACAGCGTGAGCGCGAGCTCGACGGTGAAGATGAGCCAGACGAATGTGCCGAGGACCCAGGAGAGGACGGTCCAGGGCGAACGCAGCGAGGAGTCCTGGATCAGGACGGCCGGCAGCATCAGCAGCGCGCACGCGAGGACGACGAGCTCGAACGAGTGCCGGACTTTGCCGCTCTCCTCCTGGCACCAGTGCTCGGCCGCCCAGAAGGGCGAGCTCATCGTCGATGCGGCAGAGCGGGGAGGTCGGGCATCCGGAGCCGCAGGTTGCCGCGCTCGCGGCGGAGGAACCACATGAGGACGGCGATGAAGGCGGCGAGCTCGAGTCCGAGGCCGAGCACCCAGAACGTCCAGCTGGGGCGGAGGTATGTCGTGACGAGCACGACGAAGTTCTGGCCGAAGAACCCGCTGAGGAACGAGAGCGGCAGGAAGAAGGTCGCGACCCAGCCGAGCTGCTTCATCGTCAGGTTCATCTTGTTGCCGACCGTCGACTGGTAGAGGTCGGTCGTCCCGGACGCGAGGTCGCGGTAATCGTCGAGCTGCTCCGAGACGCGGATCAGGTGGTCGTAGACGTCGCGGAAGTACTTCTCGTGCTCCGGCGTCATGCCCGGCAGGTCGTAGCGGCCGGAGAGGACCGCGGCGAACATGTCGCGCTGCGGATTGACGATCTTCCGCAGTTGCACGAGCTGCCGCTTCATCGTGATCGCCTGTTGCAGCGACGCCGGCTGCGGGTCGGTGAGGATCGTGTCCTCGAGCTCGTCGAACTCGTCGTCGAGCTCGGAGAGTTGTGGCAGGAAGCTGTCGACCAGTTCGTCGACGACGAGGTAGAGGATCCCGAGCCCTTCCTCGTACTTCTGCAGCCGCTTGTGCGTCTGGTTGCGGAGATCGTCGAAGACCGAGCACTCGCCCTTGTGCACCGTGATCAGCCACTTCTCCGAGTAGAAGCAGTGCACCTCGATCGGCGCGAGCCCGGTTCGGCGCTCCGGGTCGTCGACAGCCCCGAAGACGACGAGCTCCGTGAAGTCGTCGTACTCGTCGATCTTGGGCCGCTGCCCGAACTTGCGCGCGTCCTCCAGCGCGAGCGGGTGCAGCTTGAAGGCGTCCTGCAGCAGCTTGAAGTCGGCCTCGGTGGGACTGTCGATGTCGAGCCAGAGGAAGACACCGTCGCGGAGGCGCGACTCGACGCCTTTAGGGTCGACGTTGGGCTCGACGGTTCCCCTGGCGTCGATCAGATGGCTGGCCAAGCTCGGCCGAGGGTACTGCG